>JANWHO010000071.1 GCA_025450375.1 Chloroflexota bacterium | reverse complement strand
GGCGGGGGCGACCTTCAACACCCCCATAACTGTTTTCACCCTGGGCGGGGGGCGGGGGGGTCCCCGCGGGCCGGGGGGTGGGGGGCCGGGGGGGCGGGGCGACCCGCGCGCGCTCCCAGGCAGAGGCTCATGATACCCACGACCGTGGTACAACGTGGATCGCAAAGTACAGGCACGCCCGTTTGGCCGCGACTCAGGTCGGCGGGGGGAGGGGCAAGGTGAACCAAAAGGTGGCGCCCTCGCCAGGAACGCTGTCGACCCCGATCTGGCCCCCATGGTGTTCGATGATAGAGCGGCAGATGTGTAAGCCCAATCCCAGCCCCACGTTGGATCCCTGCAGGGGCTCGATTCCCGGCACCCGGTAGAATCGATCCCAGATTCGCCGGCGGTCGGCGGCGGCCACGCCCGGCCCGGCATCGCGTACCCACGCGCGCGCGTCGGTACCATCCACATCCAGTCCCACCGTCACTGGCTGCGTGGAGGGTGAGTATTTCAGCGCGTTCGAGAGGTAATTGGAGAGCACCTGCCCAAGCCGCTCCTCGTCCCCCCGCACGATCAGCGGCCCCGTGGAAGTGATCGAGAGATTGACTGGCCGCGGAGCCGCGATCTCGCGATATTGGTCTACCACCTCCCGCACCACGCCGGCCAAGTCGCACGGCGCCATCCGCACGGCAAGATGGCCGGCATCGATCCGCGACACATCAAGCAGATCCGCCACCAGTTGATTCAGGCGGGAAAGGCCGTCCTCGGCTCGATTCAGGGATCGCTTGAGGGCCGCCAAGCCCTCAAGCAACTCCCCGATCGGCCGGCTATCGTCATCGAGCAAGCGGCCAATGCGGCGGATCGCCAATTGGACGTGGCCGCTGATCGTGGTCAAGGGAGTCCGCATTTCATGGCCGGCAATCCCGAGAAACGCATCCATCCGCCGGTTTGCCTCGCGCAGCGCCTCAGCGCTCGCCCGCGCCTCCTCGCGCTCGGCGAGCAATCGCTCGCGCTCGATCACCAGGGCCGCGAATTGGGCAATGGCTCCCACAAGGGCAATTGCGTCCGCGGCATGCGCCGGTTCCTGGCCGCCATAGTCGAGAGAGAGGAGACCAACCGGGGTCGCGGCCACCCGAAGCAGGGTGACCAGTATGACCGGCGCGTCGGACGGGGCGGCCCCTCCGCGGTACGCCGGCTGGGTCACATCAATCGACACCACCTGCCCCGCCAGCAAACGGCTGGACAGTTCGGGATCTCCGCCTTCAAGCCGGGATGGCGGCGCGGCTCGCCAAGCTTCCTCCTCGGCCGTGGTAAGGCCCACGACGGCCAGGGGGTGCAAGAACCCAGTCTGGGCATCCAGAAGGGAGAGCGTTACCCGGCGGCAGCCCAGCACATCACGCGCGAGCTTGACCAAACGCTCGGCCATTCGACGGGGGCTTGCTTCTTGACCCACGTCCTGACCGCCAACCAGGGTTCCCGCCATCCCCAAGAGCGTCTGAAGAGCCTCGTGGGTCCGGCGCTCCAGCCGCCGCCGTTCAGTCACGTCGCGCATGACCATAATGCCCCCCACGATCCCGCCATCGGTCCCACGGACCGGAGTGCCGCTGATGTTCAGGCGCAGGCCCCGCGCGGTTCGCGTCATCACCCCCACGTCCATTGCCCGCGCGCCGGTGAGGATCTCGCCATTCAGGATGCGATAGCTCGGCCGCTCCTCGGGGGGCAGCGATTTACCCAATTCGTCATAGGGGGTAAACACGGTCAGCTTCTCACGAGCGAGCCGGGAGCCAAAGTCCGGCTCCAGCCCAAAAAGGGTGCGCAACGCGGTATTCGCGTGGCGCACCTGTTCCGTGTGGTCGAAAACAAACACGGCATCGGTCATCGCCTCGAAGGTGGCCTCAAGCTGGCTGGCCCGCTCCAGGGCGTCCGCGCGGGCCGCGCGTTCCCGCGCGTGGAGGGCAGCCCGCTCCTCTTCCGCCCGCGCCCGCTCCGTCAGGTCGCGAATATAGCCCGTAAACAGCTGTGGTCCCTCCAAGCTGATATGCGTGATTGCCAACTCCGCCGGAAAGAGTGACTGATCGGCCCGCATGGCGGTGAGTTCGACGCGCCGGCCAATAAGCGACCCGACGCCGGTAGCCAGGTAGGTCGCGAGGCCCTGGCGGTGACGCTCCCGTAGGTCCGGCGGGACGATGAGGGCGGCCAATTCCCGGCCCACCGCATCGGCCCGCGGATAGCCGAACATCCGCTCCGCCACCGGATTACATTCGACGACCCATCCCTGAGCGTCCATGATCACTATGGCGTCGAGTGCCGTATCAAGGATGGCGGCGATGCGCCTTTCCGCCAGGCGTCGCGCCTTGTCGGCTTGCACCCGATCAAGAAAGTCGCCGATTTCCCATCCCAGCGCGCGTAGCACCGGCCCCAAGTTGGTGGCCAGGTCTTCCTGATCCGGACTAAAGCACACTAGCACTCCGTGGAGGCGTGTCCCCGCCTCCACGGGGAACCCTACGGCCCAGTGCATGGTGGGGCCGGAAGCCAGCGAGGGGATCGGGAAGCCCGATTCAACCAGACTCAGGGGCATCGCCACGGGCAGGCGATCGGCCCACACCCGGCCTGGAACTCCGATGCCCCCCGCGAAAGAGAGGCAACGGTACTGAGCGACGACCTGAGCAATCGCCTCGGATGGCGACTGCCACAGGGCGGCGAGGCGCAACTCACCACCGTCCCGATCCACTGTCCAGTAGGTGCCGAGCGGCCAATCGAGGTGACCGCCTATCGCCTGGAGAACAAGGGGAAGCGCTTCCTCGGCGGCGAGTGACCCAGCCAGGATGGTGGTGACCGCGTGACGGAGGGCGAGGAGGCGATCCGCAGCCCGAGATGGGCGATCTCCGAGCACGCGCTGCTCCGGCGGCTCGCCCACCCTCCCGCCGGCATTCGCTCCGGCATCATGTTCCGGGAACATCATGGGGCCATCGACCATGCTTCACACCCAGGCGCCGGTCCTGGCGCTCTCGACGATCGCGTCGAGCACCTTCATATTGGCCAATGCGTCGCTCAGCGGGGTGGGAACCGGTGTATCTTCCAGGATGGCCTTCGAGAACAGATCGCCCTGCACCGTATATTGGTCGGTCGTGGGGAGCGTGTGGGTTTCGATGGACTCGCCCCGCTGGTGGTGGACGATGCAGGGACGGTCAGGGGGCGCGTTGAAGGGGATCTCGACTTCCACCCGCCCCTCGGTGCCGAGCGCGTTCACCCGCTGGTAGGGGCTAAGCTGGGTGGAGATCGTAAAGGTTCCCGTACCCCTCTCGAACTGAAGGATGGCGGACGCCAGGCGGTCGACGCGCATCACCGGATCATACTCGACGCTTGCCGAGACGCGAAGGGGCTCGGCATCGAAGAGGAAGCGGGCCGCCGAGACCGCGTAGCAGCCAATATCCAGGAGGCCGCCACCCCCGATGTCCGCCTGGTTGCGCACGTTCGCCGGATCGATAAGCATGTACGAGAACGCGGTATGCACGGTGCGGAGGTCTCCCACGTCGCCCTCGGCCACCAGCTTGCGGGCCAGTTGCCACTGAGGATGCAATCGGTACATAAAGGCTTCCATCATCTTGAGATGAGGGTACCGCGCGGCGGCATCGAGCAAAGGTTGCAGCTCCGCGGCGGTTCGGGCCAGCGGCTTCTCGCAGAGCACATGCTTCCCCGCCTCCAGGGCCTTGATTGACCACGGCACGTGCAAGTGGTTGGGCATGGGGTTGTAGACGGCATCGATTTCCGGATCGGCCAGTAGCTCCTCATAGGAGCCATACGCCCTGGGAATCCCCAGTCCCGCCGCTACCACCCGAGCGCGGCCCAGGTCGCGCGAGGCAAGGGCGGTCAATTGGCAGTACTCGCCGCGGGCCATGGCGGGCAGCACCTTCTTCACTCCGATATTCGCCGTGCTCAAGATTCCCCACCGAACCGTAGCCATGGATCAGCCTCTCCCACTACACAACGCACCCATCTCGCGGCGGTAGGATGTAGTGTAACGCGCCGCGGATACGGGCGACCGCGCCGTCCATATGCCGGGGCACATCGCGGTTTTGTGGCGGGCTGCCCCTTCCTGGGAGCGCGAGCACGCGAGTTAGGGGCGCGGGTCTCCAGGTCCGCTGGGTGCGGCCAGGAATCGCCATATAGGGTACAAGTGCTCGCCGCTCACTCGGAGGCAGGCGGCCAGACACGGCGGGCCTGGAGACCCGCGCCCCTATATCCTGCCCTATCCCACCCGCGTGTATTCTGCCCGCATGGACGTGGCCTCCAGTTCGGAGTCGTCACCCGATCAAAGTACGGATCACCGCGAAGGCCAGGTAGATCACCACCAGGCTCGCCGCCGCGCGCCGCCCAAGACCATGATTCCGCCAGATCAGGACGACCGCGAGGACGCTGAGCAGCAGCAGCACCGGTAAGTCGAGATGGAGGACGGTGGCCGATGGCGCCATGGTGGTGAAGAGCGCGGGGATACAAATCCCGAAGGTCAGGTTGATCGTGTTACTGTTACACACGGCGCTGACCAGTACGGCGCCCCGTCCCCGACGGGCCAGGGCCAGGGCCACCCACACATTCGGGAGGCTGGTCAAGATCGCCAGGCCGAAGGTTCCGGTCCAGGCGTGCGGCAGATGCACGACCGGCGCCAATTCGAGGGTGGCGTTCACGAGCACCGTACAGCCGCCGATCACCACGGCGGTGGCCAGCAGCCCCACCAGCAGGAGCCGTCTCCCGGGCGGGAAACCCTGGGCCGCGTCCTCCTCGCGGGCTCGCAGGCGCTGCTCCTCCGCCTCACCGTCATCTGGCTCCACGGACGAGCCGCCGGCAGTGCTGCCCAGTCTGGCGGCGGTTCCCGTGCTCCCGTAGAGCAGCGCCGAGGCATAGGCCGCCAGCACCGCGGCCACCAGGCCATCCGCCAGGAGGACCGGCAGCTTTCCGGCTACCAGAAGGGTCGCCAGGAGCGTGACTACGATCAGGGTCGTACCATTCAAGGCCGCCCCGCGACGGCGCGCGCCCACGAAACCCACCAGGAGGATCGGCAGACCAAGCAAGGCCGCCAGATTGAACAGATTGGAGCCCAGGATCACTCCCAGGCTCACCGCGTGCTGGCCCTTGATCAGAGAGATGATCGCGGCGGTTACCTCGGGCCCGTCGGCGCCCGCCGCCGCAACGAGGCCAACCAGAGCGGGCGGCCAGGCAAAGTGGTCGCCCGCCGCCTCCACCGCCCGCACCAGACGGTCGCTGGCCGCCAACACGGCGGCCAGGCTCGCGAGGAAGGCGCAGAGCCAGGCTCCGTCTCCCAGGGTCATGGACGCACCTCGCCCCCGATTCCCACCCGCCGGTGGTTGACCGCCAACTCGACTATGGCCTGTCTCTCATCACGTTGTGGTCATGCACCGCTGGTATGTACTACCCGAGGCAAGGCGCTAAAGACCCGCGCCCCATCGGCATCGAGATAAACAATCTCCTCCCACCGGCAACCAAAACGGCCCGGCAGGTAAACCCCAGGCTCGATGCTGAACACCATGCCCTCTTCCAGCACCAAGTCGCTGGTTCCGGTGATATAGGGCGCCTCGTGGACCGAAAGACCGAGCCCGTGCCCGGTGCGATGCACGAAATACTCGCCGTAGCCGGCGGCGCTAATCACGCCGCGGGCGGCCTCGTCAACCTGGCGGGCCAGGGCGCCGGGACGCGCGGCGGTAATGGCAACCCGAACCGCGTCCTCGACCAGCGCCTGGATCCGGTCAAACTCAGGATCAGGGGCGGCGCCCCCTACGACGCCCATGCGGGTAATATCGGAACAATACCCCTTGAGCTTGCTGCCAATATCGACACACACCACCTCTCCAGCCTGGAGAGCGGTCCGCCCAGACGCATGATGGGAAAGGGCGGTATGCGGCCCAACCGCCACGCTGCCGAAAGCGAGGCCATCGGCGCCGGCCGCGCGCATGGCCGCGTCGGCGATTTCCACCAACTCCAGTTCGGTTATCCCTGGTCGGCAGGCGGCGAACACCGCTCGCACCCCGGCATCGGCGGTCGCGGCGGCCTCTTGCAGGATGGCGATCTCAGAGGCGTCCTTCCGCGAGCGGATCGGAGCCACCACCTCGCCGGCCAGGCGGAAGTCGGCGCCCGGACATGCCTCTTGCAACACAAGGAGATGCTCAGCATACATTTCCTCGTCCACCGCGATCACGCGGGCGGAGGCCGCCACGACCGCGCGCAGCCCCTGATTCAGGGCCGTACGCGGACCATCGGCATCGGCGTAGGAGAAGAAGGCCAGCCCCTCGGTGTGCTCCCGCGCCTGCTGCAGATTCAGTTCAGGGATCACCAGGGCGGCGCCGGCGCGGGTGATCAGAAGCGCGCAGAAGCGTTCATCGCCAGGTGGACAAAAGCCGCCGAGGGCGTAGCGCAGGTTATTGGTTGGGGCCAGGACCAGTAGGTCAATGCCGTGAGATGCCAGGGCCTGCCGCATGGCCGCCACGCGCGGATAGCCAACACTCTTGGTTGCCGTTGCCATCGTCCACCACTCCATTTCATCGTCCACGCATCTAACTCGCAAGGAGCGAGCATGTAATCTCCATGGTACATCGTGGCCGGCATCAAGGTGGATCTTCGTGTCTGCGTTCAGAGCGAGGCATGCTCCCGATCGATAAAGACCCGATCGAGGCGGAAGGGGTTGTCCGCCGGCGCGAGGACTCCAGTGAGGGCATCAACCAACACCCTGGCGGCGGCCGGGCTGAGCATCACCCCGTGCCCGTTGTAGCCGGTGTTGATCCATAGGCCCTCAATGACGGTGGGGCCGATCAGGGGCAGGTGGTCCGGGGTCATGGTGTATTGGCCAGCTTGCACGCACCACGGCGCCGTGTTGTGCTCCCATAGTTGGCGCCAGAAAGGGGCCAGGCGAGCCAGGGCCAGAGGGCTGTCGGGGTGAAGCAGCTGGAAGGCCATCGCCTCGTCGGTAGGCACCTGCTCGGTTGGCGGACTGGGCGGCGTGCTGGGGTCGCTAAACAAGAGAAAGGCGCCGTTCATGGCGGGCCGCCAATGGACGCCCGTGTCCTCGTCGATCACCATGGGGGCTTCCGGCGGGACCAGCCGCGCGTCGGGAAGAATGACCTTCTGGCGCCTGACCGTGGAGATCGGGAGGGTGAGGCCGGCGGCGGCGGCCAGGAGGCCGGAGAGAGGGCCGCAGGCGATCACCGCGTGGGAGGTGCTGATCGGGCCACGGGAGGTCTCCACCCCTACCAGACGCCCCGCGTGCGTCTGGAAGCCGAGCACTCCGCAGTCCACGGCTACCGGCGCCCGCGAACTGGTAATTAGACCCATGGCCACCTCGCGGGGCTTGAGAAATCCATCCCCCTGGCGGAAGCGGGCTTGCAGGACCGACTCGCTCAGGAAGGGGAAGCGGTAGCGCGCTTCGTTATGGTCGAGAATCTCGATGTCGGTTTGGCCCCAGCCGTGCTGGCGGGTCACCAGGGCGCGCTGCCGGGCGGCGGTCTGCCCGTTGGTGGTGAGCCACAGATAGCCGCGAGGGGAAAGGTGGGGGTTGTAGATACGCTGACCGGTGACCTCCTCGAAGTTCTCCAGCAGATCCATGGTCTGGCGCACCAGGGCAAGTTCGAGCGGGTTGTCGAATTGCAGGCGGTAGCCGCCGGTGGCCACGGCGGTGGTCAGCGAACAGAGGGCGGGGCGTCGCTCGATGATCACCGGGCGTACACCGGCCCTGGCGGCGTGAAAGGCGGTGGCCGCGCCGACGATCCCTCCGCCGATAATCACCAATTCGGCGGTCGGCGGAGGATCGGTACGATAGGGGCTGGGCGACGGATCGGCCCGCGCGCCCGGTTGGGCAAAGCCGGATCCGGGCCGATCGCGAACCATAGTGGCCATCACTGATCTCCCTCTGGACGGCTCCATGCGTCCCTGCTGCACGGCATGGATGCGCGCACCGCCATGGTACCAGGCGCGATGCGCGGTCGAGCGTATGGTATCGTAGGAGCGCGGGTCTCGAGGCCCGCTGGGCGCGGACGCCCATTCGACAGCGGCTATGGCGCTACCCTGGTGACGATCCGTGGCTGAAACGAGCGGGCCTGGAGACCCGCCCCTTACGACGGATCAGAGTTGCTATGCCGAGCCGGGATTCGCGGTACCTTGAACCGTGGCGAATCGGTGGCCAGTCGGGCCATCGGCCGATAGGGAGGAGACACCATGGCCAGGGAACCGGAGGCAGGTCTGCCCGAGCATGCCCTTGAACGGCTGCGCGAAATGCGGGGCGGCGAGGGCCGGAAAGCACTCTTTACCAGCGACCTCACGGTGAGCGAGTTCCTGCTGGTCAAGGAAGCGGGATTCGATCCGCTGGGTCTGGTGGTCGGCACCAGCATCTACCATATTGGCCTCCAGGTGGCGCGGCTGCGTCAGAATATGGAGATGGATGTCCTGACCCAGGCCATGTATCACGCCCGCGAACTGGCCATGAATCGGATGGAAGAGGAAGCCCATACCCTGGGAGCCGACGGAGTCGTGGGGGTCCGCCTGGTGGTCGGCCGCTATAGCTGGGGCGCCAACCTGGCCGAGTTCAAGGCGATCGGTACCGCCGTAAAATCGCGCGACGGGCAGAGCCGGCGGCAGCCGAATGGGAAGCCCTTCACCTCCGATCTCTCGGGCCAGGATTTCTGGACCCTGCTCCGGGCCGGCTATATGCCGATCTCTTTGGTGTATGGCACCTGCGTCTATCATGTGGCCCACCAATCGTTCGGCCAGTGGTTTCAGCAGGTCGGGCGGAACGTGGAGATGCCGAACTTTACCCAGGCACTCTATGACGCGCGCGAGTTGGCCATGGAGCGGATGCAGCATGAGGCGGACCACGTCGGAGCCG
>JANWHO010000070.1 GCA_025450375.1 Chloroflexota bacterium | reverse complement strand
GCGTTGCCCGCGTTCCAGTCCGCTTGCCTGGCGCCGGGCACGGCATCGGCATAGATGAGACCGATCGGCGTGATGCCCGCCCCGGTGAACTGGCGCGTGATGCCAGCATAGCGGCCGACCAGTTCGTCGGACCACTCAGGCGCGCTGCCTACCCGAAGCTCGAAGCGGACCATCCTGGCGCCCAGTTCACCCAAGAGCTCCAGATCGCGGGCCCCAATAAGCGGTGTCCGTCCATCGTTCGACACAACCCAGTTGAGCGCGAATCCTTTCTCCATTTCCTCAACCTTTCGTGGCATCAGCGACATTTCCGGAACCTATCACGGCGCGCGCGCGGGCGCGGATTTAGGGACACGGAGGCGTACCCACAGTATGGCATGGATTCGCGAGCGATCGCCGAGGCAGCCACCACGCCCCCTAACCAATTTTCCAGGTAAGAGCGGCGGTGAAAGTGTGTTATACTACTGGAGCAAACAGACGCATCCGGGGAGCAGTGTCTCCAGTGCTTGCCACTGGAATCGCGGAGCCGGCGGATGCGGGTTTGACACTACGTCCGTAGGAGCTACATGTTGACCGAACAGGAAATACCCACCCCGACGACGAACGACGTATCCGGGGAGGTCGAGGCGCAAGAGTCGCACCCGGCCAGTGAAAACAACACACCCAGTCATGCGGTGGTTGAATCTCATTCGCCAAGGGTCCAGCCGGCGGCCCCCGTCATACCGCCTCTGCCGTTGGACGAGAGCGAGGACACCATGGCCTCGCTGCTCGATCATCCTTCTCATGCCCTTCGCACGCTCCAGCGAGGCGAAGTGGTGAACGGGATCGTGGCCCGTATCGACCCTGACGAGGTTTTGGTCGATGTGGGTCTCAAGTCCGAAGGCGTGATCAACGGGCGCGAGATGGACGAGGAAGTGACCGGAGAGCTGAAAATCGGCTCGAAGATCCTCGTCTATGTGATGCAGCCCGAGGGCCCGGACGGACATGCGATTCTGTCCATTCGCCGCGCCCGGATGGAGAAGTCGTGGCGCGTGGCCGAGGAGCTCTTCCAGGAAGAGAAGGTGATCGAGGCCGAGGTTATCGACTTCAACAAGGGCGGCTTGATCGTGGACCTGGGAGTACGAGGCTTCGTGCCGATCTCGCAGATCCCCGAACTCCGCGGCCTCTCCAAGGGTCAGGAGGGCGAACCTTCCGAGGTGATTGACCGTCTGGCGCAAATGAAGGGCCGGGTTCTCAAGCTCAAGATTATCGAATTGAACCGGAACCGGAATCGGCTCATTCTCTCCGAACGGCTCGCTTTGCAAGAGCAGCGCAGCCATCGAAAAGATGAGTTGCTGGCGGAACTACAGACGGGGCAAGTGCGTCGTGGCCGGGTCACCAGTCTGGCCAGTTTTGGAGCCTTCGTTGATTTGGGCGGGGCGGACGGACTGGTTCACATTTCGCAGATCTCGTACAGCAGAGTCAATCATCCCAGCGAGGTGCTCTCGGTGGGGGATGACGTGGATGTCTATGTCCTCAGTATCGAGCCCGATACCAAGAAGATTGCCCTGAGCCTGAAGCGAGCCCAGCCGGATCCTTGGTCCCTCGTGGATCAGAAATACCACGTGGGTGACCTGGTGGAAGGTACTATCACAAAACTGGCTAAGTTTGGCGCCTTCGCCAAGATCGACGATGGGATCGAGGGTCTGATCCATCTCTCCGAGTTGTCCGAGAACGCGGTGGAGAACGGGAAGGACGTAGTCAGCGAGGGCCAGCGGTTAACCCTCCGAGTTATCAATATCAATCCAGTGCGCCGGCGCCTTGGCTTGAGTTTACGCCAGGTGGATGAACCCTCTCCTAGCGTGAAGGCGGCCATGGACGGCGTCGAGTTGCCCCCTGAGGACGATCTCGGCGACGATGGCGTCTGGGCGGACGACGGCCCAGAGGCCGCGCTCGACGAGTAGCCGGCCAGAGGGTGGGGCGCGGAGTCTACCGCGCCCCACTTGGTATCTGGCGGGCAAGTCCAACAAGAGGAAGAGAGCAAGGTGATGAACGAACGGTTCGACAAGTTCACCGAGCGGGCCCGCAAGGTACTGACCCTTGCCCAGGAAGAGGCAACCCGCTTCAATCATAATTACATCGGAACCGAGCACTTATTGCTTGGACTGGTGCGCGAAGGTGAGAGTGTCGCGGCCAAGGTGCTCTCGAATCTCGGCGTCGAACTCAATCGGGTTCGCAGCGCGGTCGAATTTATCATTGGCAGGGGCGATAGGCCCACCGTGGGTGAGATCGGCCTGACCCCGCGGGCCAAGAAGGTGATCGAATTGGCGGTTGACGAGGCGCGCCGCCTCGGCCACCACTATATCGGGACCGAACACCTGCTCCTTGGCCTGGTTCGCGAAGGCGAGGGGATCGCGGCCGGCGTCCTCGATTCGCTGGGCGTCAGCCTGGAAAAGGTGCGCCAGCAGACGATTCAAGTGCTGTCGCAAAGCACGGGTAGTTCGCATAGCGAGACCAAGCATTCGACCAAGACACCGACCATCGACCAACTTGGGTTGGATATGACCGCCCAGGCGCGGGCCGGCAAGGTGGACCCGGTGATTGGGCGCGGCACCGAGATCGAGCGGGTGATTCAAATTCTTAGCCGCCGCATGAAAAACAATGCCGCGCTGGTCGGCGAGCCCGGAGTCGGGAAAACCGCCATCGTCGATGGCCTCGCCCAGCGGATTGTCAACGGTGACGTACCGGAGACTCTGGCCGGGAAGCGCCTGCTTACCCTCGATATCGGCTCCCTGGTCGCCGGAACCAAGTACCGCGGCGAGTTCGAGGAACGGCTGAAAAAAATCATCGAGGAGATCAAGAGCGCGGGCGATTGCATCCTCTTCATTGATGAGTTGCACACAATCGTGGGCGCCGGAGCCGCCGAGGGGGCCGTGGACGCGGCCAATATCCTCAAACCGGCCCTGGCCCGCGGCGAATTGCAGTGTATCGGCGCCACGACTCTGGACGAGTATCGGAAGTACATCGAACGGGACGCGGCCCTGGAACGACGCTTCCAGATGGTTACGGTCAACGAATCCTCGGTAGATGAGACTATCCGCATCCTCCATGGGCTGCGGCCCCGCTACGAGGCGCATCATCATCTGCAAATCAGCGACGAGGCGCTCCGCGCCGCCGCCGAGATGGCGGAACGGTATATTCCCGATCGGTTCATGCCCGACAAGGCAATCGATCTGATGGACGAGGCGTCGGCCCGTGTGCGGTTGCAACGGTCGGGCCAGGCGTTCTCCCTGAAGGAAGCACTGCATAATATCGAGCAGGTGCAAACCGACAAGGAAGCGGCGATCAAGGCCCAGCAGTACGAAACGGCCGCCGATCTGCGCACGCGCGAGAAGCAGTTGCGCGATAAAATCGCCAACCTGCAATCAAGCTGGCAGGAACGGGAAGCCTCGCCCGATCGGGCCATGGTGGTGGGCGAGGAGGATATCGCCGAGGTTGTCTCGATGTGGACCGGTATCCCGGTTCGTCGGATTGCCCAGGAGGAATCCGAGCGGTTGCTCCAGATGGAGGTCGCCCTGCATGGCCGGGTGATCGGGCAGGAAGAGGCAATCACGGTCATCGCCAAGGCGGTGCGGCGGGCTCGCACCGGGCTCAAGGATCCCAAGCGGCCTATCGGAAGCTTCATCTTTCTGGGACCGACCGGAGTGGGGAAGACCGAACTGGCCAAGGCCCTGGCTGAGTTCATGTTCGGCAGCGAGGACATGCTGATCAAGATCGACATGTCCGAGTTCATGGAACGCCACGCGGTGGCTCGCTTGGTTGGGGCACCGCCCGGCTATGTCGGCTACGAGGAGGGCGGCCAGCTCACCGAGGCGGTGCGGCGAAAGTCCTATTCCGTGGTTCTCCTGGATGAGGTCGAGAAGGCGCATCCCGAGGTGTTCAATATCCTCCTCCAGATCCTGGAGGACGGCAAGTTGACCGATGCCAAGGGTCGGGCGGTGGATTTCCGCAACACGATTATTGTCATGACCTCCAACATCGGCGCCAACCTCCTCAATCGGGAGGCAGCCCTGGGCTTCCGTACATCGAAGGACGACGACGATACCAAGGCCAAGCAGGACCGGAACCACGAGGAGATGATCCGGAAAATCACCGGGGAGTTGAAGCAGACCTTCAAGCCAGAGTTCCTCAATCGGATCGACGCCACGATCGTCTTCCATTCCTTGCGGCAGGATCAGATTCGCCAGATCGTCGAGTTGATGCTCCGTCGGGTGCGGGCTCAGTTGATCGAACAGGAGATGACCCTGGACGCCAGTGACGCGGCCAAGGACTTCCTGGTCGAGAAGGGCTTCGACGCGGCCAATGGGGCCCGTCCGCTCCGCCGAGCCATCCAGAACTTCATCGAGGATCCATTGGCCGAGGGCCTGCTCCAGGGTAAATTCCATCCTGGGGACAGCGTAGGTGCCGAAGTAGTCAATGGTGAAATGCACCTGGAGGTGCAGCCTCGGATCCACGAGAGGGAACCCGAGCCGGTACTCGCCGAAGCGGATTAGCATCGTAGACGATAACGAAAGGAGGGCTGCCGGCCTGTGGGCCGGCAGCCCTCCTTCATCTCCACCCGTGGTCTCGGACCCGAGGAGCGTGGTGAATGGCGAAACGCCGAACCAGCTTTGTGTGCCAACAGTGCGCGAGCCAATATCCCACCCAGTATGGGCGCTGTCCAAGTTGCGGCTCCTGGAACTCGCTTGTGGAAACGATCCAGGAAGCCAGTCCGGCCACCACCGCCACTCACATAGCCCGATCCTCCGGCGCCGCCCGGCCCACCCGCCTCCGCGAGGTGTCGTCAGACAATTGGGCCCGCCGACGGATTCCGATCGTCGAATTGGACCGGGTATTGGGGGGTGGCCTGGTACCTGGATCTTTGGTCCTGATCGGCGGCGATCCCGGGATCGGGAAATCCACCCTCCTGCTGCAGCTCTGCCTGCAACTCAGTCAAGAACATGCGGTGCTCTATGTGACCGGCGAGGAATCGGCGGAACAGGTGAAGTTGCGCGCCGACCGCTTGGGCGAGGTGCCACCGGAATTGTATCTCCTGGCCGAGGTTGACATCGATACCATTCTTGCCGCCATGCTGGACTTGGGCCCCGCCCTGATGGTCGTGGACTCAATCCTAACCATGCAGGTGACCGATATCGAATCGGCGGCGGGAAGTGTCTCACAGGTGCGGGAGAGCACGGCCCGCTTGATGCATGCCGCCAAGACCAGCCATGTTCCCATTGTGATCGTGGGCCACGTCACCAAAGAAGGGGCCATCGCGGGCCCTCGGGTGCTGGAGCATATTGTCGATACGGTCCTCTACCTGGAGGGCGATAGCTTCCACGCCTATCGTCTCCTGCGGAGCGTCAAGAACCGCTTCGGCTCGACCAACGAGGTTGGGGTGTTCGAGATGCGTGACGACGGGATGGTGGAGGTGTCGAATCCCTCCGCCGCCTTCCTGGCCGAACGCGGCGCCTCACATCCCGGTTCCGCCGTGGCCGCCACTCTCGAAGGCACCCGGCCCCTTTTAGCGGAAATCCAGGCGTTGGTGAGCGCCACCACCTTCAGTCTCCCACGGCGCACCTGTGCCGGCATGGATCTCAACCGTCTTCATCTCCTGCTGGCCATTCTGAGCAAACGCGCCGGCCTCCCACTACACACCTTCGATGTCTACTGCAATGTGGTGGGCGGCCTCCGGCTCAGTGAGCCGGCCGCCGACCTGCCCACCGCCCTGGCCATCGTCTCCAGTCTCACCGACACGGTAGTACCGGCGGAAATGGTCGCCTTCGGCGAACTGGGCCTTTCCGGTGAGGTGCGGGCGATTAGCCGGGCCGCCGATCGGGTGAATGAGGCAAGTAAGCTGGGGTTCACCCGTGTGATGCTGCCGGCGACCAACGCGCGGGCCCTGCGGGGAAAAACACCGGCGGGCATGCAACTCGACGGGGTGGCAACCGTGCAGGAGGCGATGCGTCTGGTAATGCCGCACGGGGCGCCATCGCGCGGCGACCGCTCAGCGGCGAGAGGCAGCCGCCGTCAGATAGAGGAAGATGAGGAATAAGGGGATGGGGAATCAGAGTTTCCGCGTCGATCCGTCCTTTTGGGCCCTATTCCCCAATGCGGTGATCGGGGTTGTGGTCGCCCGCGACCTGGACAATAGTCGTCGTCCAGAACGGTGCGCCGCTCTCCTGGCCAAGGCAGGCGATAGCGCCGCGGCGCGATTGGGTGACGAGGATCTGGCCACTCACCCCGCGGTGGCTCCCTGGCGAAATGCGTACAGCGCCTTCGGGGTCAAGCCGGCGAAGTTCCGCTCCTCGATTGAAAACCTCCTCCGATCCGCCCGATTGGGGACGATCCGCAGTATCAACCCTCTGGTTGATCTGTACAACGCGATCTCCCTCCAACATTTTCTTCCCTGTGGCGGTGAGGACCTGACGGCGGTCGCCGGCCCCCTCGTCCTGACCCGGGCGACAGGAGGCGAACCCTTTGTCCCTCTGGGACTGAGCGAGGACCAACCGCCGCAACCGGGCGAGGTGATCTATCGGGATGATGTCGGGGTGATCTGCCGCTGCTGGAACTGGCGGGAGGCGGATCGGACGAAGCTGACCCCCAACACCACCAATGCCTTCCTCTGCATCGAAGGGATGCCGCCCACCGGTCCAGCGGCGGTGCAAGCGGCCTGCGACGATCTGGCCGGATTGCTGCGCGAACATCTCGGAGCGGCTGCCGTGACGCATATCGTCCGAGCCGGCGACGACGAGTTGAGGTTAGGGTAGGCGACGGTCTTGCCTGCCGACCTCAGCCGGAAGCATCCGGCTTTGCTCCGCGCCTGGACGCCGCTTCCTCCTCGCGGAGTTTCCGGCGGAGCACGACCAGTTCACGAATCATCGTGAAAACAACCCGTGGGCGGGCCCCCGTTTGCCTGCCCGCGTGGCGTGCGACATGGCGGACTCCAACCTCACGCACGGGCACGTTCCGTTCGCGCAGGCGCGCCAGAATCTCCACCTGAATCAGGCGCCCGTCAGCCGTGAGCGGCAAGCTCTTGAGCGTCGTGGCGCGGAAGAGTTTGAAGCCGCAATTGGGATCTCGTGATCTGATCCCCAGGACCAGGCGGATCAGGAGTCGATAGCAGCGGCTGAGAAGGACGCGGTATGCGGGATCGGCCCTGCGAAGCCGGTAGCCCGCCACCACGTCGTTGGCATCGTCCCACTGGACTAAACGGGAAATATCGGCGGGGTTGTATTGTCCATCGGCATCCAGGCACCAGATGAATTGCTTGGTCGCCTCGTCCACCCCAGCTCGGATCGCGGCGCCGTACCCGCGGCGACCAGCCTGATGGATGACCCGTATCCGAGGATCGCGGGCCGCCAGCCCATCGGCGAGGCGGGGCGTCGCGTCGCGGCTGCCATCATCCACGATGATGACCTCATACTCGGGTACCGCGTCGTCCAGGGCCTCAAGGGTCCGTGCCACCATCTGGGAGAGGTTCGCCGCCTCGTTGTAGGCAGGAAGCACCGCCGAGATGCCGCGGATCGGCGCGACGCGGCGACGCGGCGCTTCATTCATCGGCAACTACCATCCGGCGCACTCATGGCCCCATTATCTGGGATGTATGGGGACGCTGTCCACCGAAGGGTCAAGGTTGCCGCCGTTGACAGGCCGAAAAGGGTACGCTACCATGTTGGGGCCAGGTCTTCCCACCGGTCTGGAGGGATGTCCGAGTGGTTTATGGTGGTTGTCTTGAAAACAACCGTGCGCGAGCACCGGGGGTTCGAATCCCTCTCCCTCCGCCAATGGCGTTATTCAGCATCCGGAGAGGTCGCATAGTGGCCTAGTGCGGCGGTTTGCTAAACCGCTGTGGGAGAAATCCCACCGGGGGTTCGAATCCCCCCCTCTCCGCACTCTCCTCCGCCACGGTTGGCCACATGGCCCCAGCCCGCACAATGAAAAGTCCGATGGCCCGACCAGTATGTCGGGCCATCGGACTTTTCGCCATGTGGCAATCGGCTAGTCTCGCCAGGTGAGCAGCCCCGCCGCCCAGGTGAGCCCACCGCCAAAGCCGATCATAAGCAGCTTCTGGCCGGGATTGACGGCCCCGCGCTTAACCCAGTCATCCAGGGCGATCGGGATGCTGGCGGCCGAGGTATTGCCGTAGTGCTCGATATTACTCATCACCTGATGGTCGGCGAAGCCCAGACGCTTGGCCGCGGCGGTGATAATCCGCTGATTCGCTTGATGCAGCACCAGCCAATCGATGTCCGAGACGGACAGACCGGTGTCGCCCAAAATCTGCTCCGTAACCTCAACCACCACTCGGACGCCGAACTTAAACGTCTCGGGCCCGTTCATCCGTACCCCGCGGGCCAGGACTCGATCCTCCCCCACCTCGGCCAGGCCCCCGCCGGGGAGGATGAGCATGTTGGCTCCTCCGCCATCGGAACCGAGGCGGAAGGCGGGCAGGTCGCCGGGCCGGTCGGCGCGCGAGATCACCACCGCCCCGGCGCCGTCACCAAACAGGATGCAGGTACGGCGATCGTGCCAATCGAGCACACGCGAATAGATCTCACTGCCGATTACCAGGGCATGGTGGGCGACGCCCGCCTGAATCAGCGAGCAGGCCGAGGCCAGACCGTAGACGAAGCCGGAGCATGCCGCTTCCAGATCGTAGGCGCCGCCGTGGGCTCCCACCGCGTCCTGCACGAGGCAGGCGCCGGCGGGAAACCCATAGTCCGGCGTACAGGTAGCCAGAATGGTGAGATCGATCTCCCCGCCTTCCATCCCAGCGGAATCAAGCGCGGCCCGCGCGGCGCGAATTGCCATGGACGAGGTGGTTTCCCCCGGAGCGACGATCCGCCGTTGCCGGATTCCCGTGCGGGTAAAAATCCATTCGTCCGATGTATCGACCAACCGGGCTAGATCGTCGTTGGTCATAATCCGCTCGGGCAGGTAACATCCTGAACCGCGTACCGTGGTCCTAAAGGTCAAGATAGGTCTCCCAGCGGCTCAACGTACATCAGAATCTGGCCCTTTTCCACCAGCGCCCCGCCAGAGACCACGATG
>JANWHO010000069.1 GCA_025450375.1 Chloroflexota bacterium | reverse complement strand
GATGCGCGGAATCGCCGGTCTTGAGGCGGCGCCGAGCGCCGCGATCGAGCAGCAAGGACTGCTACACATCTGGGCGGAATACTGCGGGCGGCAGGAGTGCGCGCGATGCCCGCTGGCGCGAGTTGGTGGCTAGTGTAGTCCACGACGTCGATGTTGTGCTCGACGACGTAGGTGGTAAGCTCATCGAGCGCTCGTAGGGCACCCTCAAGCCAGCCAGCATCCCCGTCACTCCGGTCGGGTGGATCGATGCCGTCATGGCCGCGGTGCATGGTGTGCGCGGAACCGGAATGATGACCCACCCGACTAAGGCGCGGCTTACCAAGATCGCCGCCTCAATCGAGGCGGGCACAGTCAGGCTGATGGTGTCGTCCCCTCGGGATGCGGTACATGCGTACGAACTGGCCGGACGTGGTCACACGCGCGGTAAGGCAGTCATGCATTCAGCGCCGCCGCGCGCGGCACCGCGTCGTGGACAGTAACGGTACGACCTTCGGGGTCGGTACCGCTACGTCCGCGGGCCTCGCTCACCTCGATAGCCCAGTCGCGCGGGTCGAGTAAAGCGGCAATCTCGGAGGCGGTGAAAAACAACTCGGGATGCGGGAAGCGGAGGCCAGGGATCTGGAGGTCCAACGGGTGGTGGTTGACAATGAGCACGGAGCCGCCGGGCGCCACCGCGGCCGCGAGGGCGCGAAAGGTCGCTTCGCGTGGCTCCTTCGGCAGGTGCAGGACGAACTGGGCGGAGACCAGGTCGTAGGCTGACGCGGCAGGGGGCCCGGTCGGCCGGGCAGGGTGCCGCCCGCATCAGCCGCAACAGGGTGCGCTGGCTGACCGACAGCCCACTCTGGTTCGCTTGGCGGGCACCGGGCTGCCCGCCCTGCGCCAGACCATACGCCAGCATAGGCCACTCAGCCCCCGCGTTCGCGGAAGAACTCGACCACCTGGGCCCGTTCCTCCTCGTTGGCCATCACCTCGATAAAGGTGACCCGGTGCATGGGGTAGAAGATGCTGGACATACCGGGCGAGGCATAACGGAGCGGCTTCCCGTCGCGGGTCCGCGGATTGAAGAACTCCACGCAGGTGTCGGTCGATTTGGGCAGTTCGGTCATTTCGGCCAGGAAGGGATCCTCGTTGACAATGTGGGCCACGATACTTCGCATCATTTGCCTCGTGCTGGGGAATGATCAGTCAATGGAGACCGCGTAGAGCGATCCGTCGGTGGCCCCAAAATAGACGGTTCGGCCATCAACGACCGGCGAACCAGGAATCATCCCCTCGGCCTGGAAGCGCCAGGCGAGTTTCCCGGTACGGGCGTTGAGACAGTAAAGCTGCTGATCGATGCAGGTGAAAAACAGGAGATCGCCGTGGATGACCGGGGTGGAGCTGATCTGGCCGCCTGCCTGGAACTTCCAGACCATCTTCCCGGTTTTGACATCGACCGCGTACATCACCTGATCGGTCGAACCGACATACACGTAGCCGTGACGGAGGCGAGGGCCACCCAGGATGTAGTGGCCGGTCTTGAACTTCCAGATTTGCCAGCCCATCTCGGCATCGAAACAGTAGAGATGACCGTCCATGCTGCCGATGTAGAGGAAGCCATCCATGGCCACCGGGGAACTGGTGATCTCGCGCAGGGTCTGCTGCTTCCACTTCATCAGGCCGCTGGCGGTCTCAATCCCATAGACCGACGAATCCTCCGAGCCTATGTACACCATGGATCCGCTGACTACCGGAGTAGTCCGCATGGGCTTCCAGGTGCGGTAGCGCCACTTTTCGTGACCAGTACGGAGGTCCAGGGCGAAGAGGTGGCCGTCATCCGAGCCGATGTAACAGGTCTCCTCGTGAATATGCGCGGAGGAGCGGACCCGGCCCTGGGTTTGGAAGAGCCATTGCACGGCATGTACGGAGGTATTGAGGGCGTAGACGTTGTGGTCCTCCGAGCCGAAAATGACCAAATCATCCACCGCCGCCGGCGCGGTACAGATGCCTCCCTCGGTGGCGAACTTCCAGCGCAACACCCCCTGATTGGCGTCAAGGGCGTAAAGGTTCTCATCATAGGCGCCAATATAGACGGTGTCTCCCTGAACCAAGGGGGTGGAACGAATCTCGTCCTCGGCGGTGAAGCGCCAACGGAGCCGTGATTGGCCGGAGGTCGAGCTCTCGGCGCCTAGAAGCACCGAGCCGGTCATCAGCCGGGTGCCGATGCGGGGGCGGGAAAGGCAGGCCGCCAGGGCGTCGCGCATCTCCTCGGCGCTGGCATAGCGATCTTCCGGGAGATAGGACACGGCACGCAGGATCACCGTTTCCAGTTGCTTACTGACCGTCGGGTTGAGCTTGCTGGGCGGGCGCTCATTGAAGGTGAAGGGCGCCTCCAGACGGGGATCGCTACGGGTGAGCATGTGGTGCATCATGGCCCCGAGCGAGTAGAGATCGCCCCGAGGCTCCGACATGCCGCGGTACTGCTCCGGCGGACAATAGCCCTCGGTGCCGATCATCGTGCCCTTGGTTTTGGCCTGGAATGCCTTGGCGATCCCAAAGTCGATCAGGACAATGCGCTCATCATCGGTGAGCATCACGTTGGAGGGCTTGAGGTCGCGGAAGACGATGGGGGTCGGTTTGTGATTATGGAGGTAGGACAGCACTTCCACGATCTGGAGGGCATAGGAAAGAACTAACTCTTGAGGAATGAATTGATCGTTCGCGTTGAGCACGGTTTCCAGATCGTTGCCCTTGATGAACTCCAGCACCAGGTAGACCTGGCCGCCCTGAGCAAAGTAATCGTAGACCTTGGGGATGGCGGGGTGGCTAAGGCCGGCCAGGAGATTGGCCTCGCGTTCGAAGGTTTGCAGAAGGATGACTCGATCCTGGGCGTTTTTGGAGGTATCGGCCATCTCCTTGACCGCGACCGCCTTGTACGTGTTGGCGAATCGCATGTCGCGCGCGGCATAGACCGTGCTCATGCCGCCCAGTCCCACCACCTGGGTAATCTGGTATCTTTTTCCCAACGTGGTGCCTTTGGGAAGGGTGGTGCGCCCGCTGCCCGCGCCCACGCGGGCATCGGCCGGGCTCTCTTGCTCGTTAGGTAGCACGCATCTACATCCTTTGGCGGATAGCTTTTCCTGGGTGAAGCGAACGGTCGCCCGGAGCGAGAGAACCGGAGCGAGTGAGCGGCGGATCGCCTCTCTGCTCACTGGCGCCGACACTTGGTGGGCGAAACAGGGCTCGAACCTGTGACCTTCCGGGTGTAAACCGGACGCTCTAACCAACTGAGCTATTCGCCCGATCTGGTACCCTGTAAGGGCTCGAAGGGGACGGATATCGCGGTACGCCATGTTCGGCGGCTACCGCACCCCATGATCACGCGCAGTATAACATGGCCCCAGAAGGCCCAGCAACCGACATATGGGTATGGTTGACACCGCGGTAGGCTGATCGCTACATTGTGTACGCTCGGGAAGGCACGGATTGAACATGCACCGCTTTCATGTATGGACCATTGGCTGCCAGATGAACGTCGCCGAGAGCGCGGCGATCACTCTTGCCCTCCGCAAGCACGGCTTGAGCGCCGCGCCCTCCATGGATGACGCGGACCTGGTGATCCTCAACTCCTGTACCGTACGCGAGAGTGCCGAGCAACGGGTGCAAGGACAGCTCAGCCTCCTGGCGGCCCGGAAACGGCGTGATCCCGACTTGATGGTGGCCCTCACGGGCTGCTCGGTCGAACCCGACCTGGCGGCGATGGAGCAAAAGCTCCCGATGGTCGATTTCTTTTTCCGCCCTGGCGCGCTCAACCATTTCCTCAGCCAGCTTGAGGCGCAAGAGGTGGTCGGCCTGCCGCTGGTCCACGACCCCATGATGAGTTACGAGCAGCCGATCAGCACGTACCTCACCGTGATGCAGGGCTGTAACAAGTTCTGCACCTATTGCATCGTGCCCTATAGGCGCGGTCGGGAGCGCAGCCGCCCGGTGGCCGAGGTGGTGGAGGATACGCGGCGATTCGTGGAGCGAGGGGTGCGCGAAATCACCCTGCTGGGGCAAAACATCGATTCCTATGGCCGGGATCTGACTACCCGGAGTCACCTGGCGGAGCTCCTGGAAGCGGTGGACGACGTACCAGGGATCGAGCGGGTGCGCTTCATGACCTCGCACCCCCGCGACATGGATCAGCGGCTGATCGAGGCGGTAGCCAGGCTGCCCCATGTCTGCGAACATATCCATGTGGCCATTCAATCTGGGGACGATACGGTGCTGCGCCGAATGCGTCGAGGCTATACTGGTGACTCCTGCATTGAGCTAGTGGAGCGGATCCGGACCACCGTGCCGGGGATCGCGCTTTCAACCGACGTGATCGTAGGGTTTCCCGGCGAGACGGAAGAGCAGATTGAGCGGACCCTGGCCGTCCTGGAGGCCTGTCGCTTCGACAAAGTCCATGTGGCTGCCTACTCCCCACGCGGCGGTACCGTCTCGGCGACCTGGGAGGATGATATTCCCCAGGCGGTAAAGGACGAACGGCTCAAACGAGTGGACGTCCTCCAGGAAGCAATCGCCGGCGAGTATAATCGGAAATTGGTGGATACCACGGTCGAGGTCTTGGTGGAGGACACGCAGTCGGCCCGCCGCGACGTGCCGCAATGGCGCGGACGGACGCGGACCGGCAAACTGGTCTACCTCCCCCGCGAGGAGGAGGACTTGCGTGGCCGCCTGATCCCCACGCGGATCGAGAAGGCAAGTCCCTGGGCCATGCAGGGTGTTCCGGCTTGAAGAATGGCGCAAATCCACCATCTGTGGTAGGGGCACCCCTTGTGGGTGCCCTTGGCGGCCCGAACCAGGGCACCTACGAGGGGTGCCCCTACAAGGAACCGTCTAGGGATTTCCGCTCCGGTGTACTAGCGAGCGGCACATACGAAAGGAACGCGGAATAGCATGAACGACTTACAAGCAGAGGAACGACAGCGGCAGCGTCGCCAGCTCGTGGAGCGGGCGATCGAACTGGCCATGCGGAATGCCTGGGAAGAGGCGGCGGATACCAATCGCCGGCTGGTCCATCAATTCGATGCCGACGTAGAGGCATGGAATCGACTGGGCAAAGCCTATTCGGAACTGGGGCGGATTCAGGATGCTCGTAGCGCCTATGCGAAGTCGCTGGATATTGAACCGACCAACATCATCGCCCAACGGAACGCGAACCGGCTGAGCTTGATCCGGTCGTCCGTGATGACCGTGTCACGCGACCATCACGATTCGGTGGACGCCCGGTTCTTCATTGAGGAGACCGGCAAGACGGTGGCGCGCTCGATCTTTACCAGCGTACCGGCGGAGACTCTGGCGAACATATCGGAGGGAGCCCGTCTCTCGCTGACCGCACGAGGGGATCT
>JANWHO010000068.1 GCA_025450375.1 Chloroflexota bacterium | reverse complement strand
ATTATGCACCGCTGTATAATGGGCACGGAGGCAACATATGGCGGGGAATCCGTTTCGCTACGGGGACATCGCGACCGGAGAGTTCTTCACTAATCGGGTACGCGAGGTGGCCGAGGTGCGGGAAGATATCACGAACGGGCAGAATATCGTCATTATCTCACCCCGACGCTATGGCAAGACCTCGCTCCTCTACGAGGCGATCCGCCAACTCCGCGCCGATGGCGTATTGGTTGCCTATGTGGACCTATTTCGAGCACCCACGAAGGACCGGTTTGCCGATGTGCTGGCGGCGGCCGTATATAGCGGGCTGGTCAATCCAGTCGAGCGAGCCTGGAAGGACGCGGTAGGGCTGTTTCAGAAGCTGCCGATTCAGCCTCGGGTGACCATTGGACCAGATGGTATGCCGTCGTTTGAATTCTCCGCTGGGCAACGCTCACGCGATATCGACCACACCATTGAAGAGCTGCTTGCCTTGCCTGGGCGGATCGCCCGCGAGCGGAAGCGGCCAGTGGCCATGGTGTTCGATGAGTTCCAGCAAGTGTTGAACATTGACGAACACCTACCCGGAGTCATGCGCGCGGTGTTCCAGACCCAACACGAGGTGTCCCATGTCTTCCTGGGCAGCAGACGTCATCTGATGCACGGGGTGTTCACCAACCAGCACCAACCACTGTATAAGATGGCGAAGCCGATCCTCCTGACCCCCATCGCGGCGGATGCCTTCGCCGCGTACATCGAGACGCGCTTCGCGGAGACTGACCAGCCGATTACCGGCGAGGCGATAGCCGAAATCCTCCGGGTGACTGGCGGCCATCCTCACGATACGCAGGAGTTATGCTACTTCCTCTGGGCCCATGCGCGAGCGGAAGGGCTCGCGGTGGTCGAGGCGCCCGCGGTCAAGGCGGCTCTGGGGCAGGTGCTGGACGCGGAAAGCGCGCATTTCATCACGCTATGGGAAGACCTCTCGGCCCACCAACGTCTTGTGTTGTTGGCCCTATCCGAGGAATCCGGGGCAGTCTACGGCGAAGTCTATCGGCGCGGGCATCGTTTGGGATCCGCGGCGTCGGTACAGCGATCGATCACCAGGATGCTTGATCTGGAGATCATTGAACAGCATCAAGGAACGGTCTTTACCATTTGCGATGTCTTCTTTCGCGCCTGGATTGAGTTGAGAGCTCGCTAGTCGGCGCCTCATGGTGGCAGCTACCAGCGTCCTCTGATACGCTATCCGCAAGTTTGACGCCCAGCGCCGAGTAATATCCGTTGGGCGCGGGAAGAGAGAAGATACCCATGTTGCTTGCCGGCGATCTCGGAGGGACCAAGACCAACCTGGCCATTTACGATCCCCAGCAGGGGGAGCGGATACCAATCGCGGAGGCTACCTTTCCCAGCGGGCAGTTTCCCAGCCTGGAGGCGCTGGTCCAGACCTTTCTGGGTACGGTCGACTATCCGATCGAGCGGGCGAGCTTTGGGGTGGCGGGACCGGTGGTACATGGGAAGGCCACGATCACGAACCTGCCCTGGACGATGGACGAGCGCGAGATGGCCGGGACCTTGCGGCTCAAGTCCGTCCGCCTGCTCAATGATCTGGAGGCAATCGGCACGGCCATTCCCTATCTGCGACCGGAGGATATCCAGACCCTCACCGAGGGGGAGCCGGTGCGCCACGGGAACATGGCGGTGATCGCGCCCGGCACCGGGCTGGGCGAGGCGTTTCTCACCTGGGAGGGGACCAGGTACCACACTCACGCCTCGGAGGGCGGCCATGCCGACTTCGCTCCCACCAATGCCGATGAGCTGGCCCTGCTCAGCTACTTGCTGAAGCGAATGGACCATGTGAGCTACGAGCGGGTGTGCTCCGGCCGCGGGCTGCCGAACATTTACGCCTTCCTGCGGGACAGCGGTTTCGCGCCGGAGCCCGCCTGGTTGACCGAGAAGCTGGCGGCCGTGCCCGACCCTACTCCGGTAATCGTGCTGGCGGCGCAAGGTGAGGACGCGGGAGCGGGAAGTGCCGGCGGGGAAGGGCCCGACCCGCTCTGCGTGGCCACCCTGAAAACCTTCGTTTCGATCATGGGGGCGGAAGCGGGGAATCTTGCCCTCAAGGTGATGGCCACGGCGGGAGTGTACGTGGGCGGGGGGATTCCCCCGCGGATTCTCCATCTGCTGAAGAACGATGGCTTCATGCAGGCGTTCAGGCGGAAAGGGCGGTTCGCGGACCTCTTGAACCAGATGCCCGTGCATGTAATTCTCAACCCGAAGATCGCCTTGATCGGGGCGGCGGTCCACGGGCTGCACGGGCACTGAAGGTGGCAATCGAGCGGATCGACGCCGCGCGGGCGACGGAACTGATCGGGGAATTAGCGGCGCTCCTGCGTGACGCGGTGGAGAGCGGCGCCTCGGTGGGGTTCCTGCCGCCGCTGTCGCGCCAGGAGTCGTTGGCGTACTGGCGCGGAGTTATCGATCAGGTGGGCGTCGGGAACTGCGTGTTGCTGGCGGATCACGAGGACGGGAACGTGCTGGGCAGCGTGCAACTTGCCCTGGCCGAGAAGCCGAATGCCCGCCACCGAGCCGAGCTGCAAAAGCTGCTGGTCCATCGGTCGGCCCGGCGACAAGGGCGGGGGATGGCGCTGATCGCGGCGGTGGAGGACGAGGCACGACGGGCTGGACGGACCTTGATCGTGCTCGACACTCGGGAGGGCGACCAGGCGGAGCGCCTCTACCAACGGGCGGGCTACCTGCTGGGCGGACGCATTCCGGGGTACGCGCTGAACGCGGACGGAAGCGCCGGCGGCACGGTCCTGTACTACCGGTTTCTCCAGGAGTAGCCTAACCGTTCGGGCGGTGCGCTGTTTTGCCCGCCCATGCTACGCTGAAGCGAAAGAAACATGGAAGCCGCGAGGGAGACGAGCCCGGGATGATGCACGGACCGACGATAGCCTTTGAGAAAGGGCCACGACGAAAAAAGGGGCCCGAGGACGAAAGCCCAAAGGGCTTGCGGGCGCGGCTGGACCTGGTACGGAAGCAACTGCGGGGCACCCTGGCCGGGATTCCCCAGGTGCTCCGGTTGGTCTGGGATGCCAGCCGGCCCCTCACCCTGCTTCTGGCGGTGAGCACGGTCCTGGCCGGATTCATCCCCGCCATCCAGGCATATACGGCCAAATTGCTGATCAACGCGGTGGTCAAGGCGATCTTCCTGCATGCCCAACATCTGCCGGATCGGGTGCGCCTGGATATTCCGGTGCTTTGGGGCGATATTCGATTCCCGGTACTCTCGGCCCTGGGCGTGGTGATCGTGCTGGCCCTGATCCAGTTCGCGATCGCCGCCTTTAGCGCCCTGCTCAGCACGCTGACCAACATCAGCCAGCAATTGCTGCAAGAGCGGATCAGCATGACCGTGCAACTGCTGATCATCGAACGGTCCGCCACCCTGGATCTGGCCTTCTTCGAGAACCCCGCCTCCTACGACACCTTGCAAATCGCCCAGCGGGAGGCCACCTCGCGGTCGGTGCAAATGGTGTCGCAGACTTTTGGCCTGGTGCGCACCCTGATCACCTTTTTCAGCATGATCGCCCTCTTGGTGGGACTGAGTCCGTGGCTGGCCCTGGCGGCGCTCCTGGCGCCCGTGCCCTCCTTCATCTCCAACGCCCGCTATAGCTGGTGGGGCTACGCGATTGCCCGGCGCAATTCGCCCATTAGGCGGAAGATGACCTATCTGACCACCCTGCTCACCACCGATACCTACGCCAAGGAAGTGAAGATTCTCACCCTGGGGAATTTCTTCATCAACCGCTTCCGCGGCCTGGCGCAACAATATTATGACGACCAGAAAAGCATTGTCAGCCGCCGCTACCTGGCCGGGTATGCCTGGAGCACCCTCACCACCATTGCCTCTTCCGGCACCTATCTCTATGTCGCGGCGCAAGCGGTCAACGGGCGGCTGACTCTTGGCGACCTTACCCTGTACACACAGGTCGCCAACTCCGTGCAGAGCTCCTTCCAGAGTTTGCTGACCGGCCTGAGCAGCATGTATGAGAACAATCTCTATCTGACCTCGCTGTTCGACCTCCTCAAGGAGGAGCCGACGGTAGTGGCCCCAGTCCATCCAGTGCCGGTGCCGAGCCCGCTCCGGGGTGAGATCGAGTTTCAGCATGTCTCGTTCAGTTATGAGGGGACGGAGCGGTACATTCTGCGCGACGTCAGTTTCACGATCCGTCCGGGCGAGACGGTAGCCCTGGTGGGGAAGAACGGGGCGGGCAAGACCACCCTGATCAAGCTGTTGACCCGGCTGTATGATCCAACCGAGGGCCGCATTCTGGTTGACGGGTACGACATCCGCGAGTTCGACCCGGCGGAGTTGCGGCAACAAATCGCGATCATGCTGCAGGACTACGCCACCTACCAGTTGACGGCCCGCGAGAACATCGGGCTGGGGCGGCACGAGGAACTGGAAAACGAGCCGGCGATCGAGGAGGCGGCCCAGAGGAGTGGGGCCGACGATGTGGTGGAAAAGCTGCCCCAGCACTACAACACCATGCTGGGCAAGTGGTTCGACGAAGGGGTCAACCTCTCCGGCGGGGAGTGGCAGAAGGTGGCGCTGGCCCGCGCCTTCATGCGGGATGCGCCGATCCTCATTCTGGACGAGCCCACGGCGGCCCTGGACGCCCAGGCGGAATTCGATCTGTTTGGCCGGCTGCGGGCGCTGACCACCGGGCACACCGCCCTCTACATCTCCCATCGGTTTTCCACCGTGCGGATGGCCGACCGGATTCTGATGCTCCAGGATGGCGAACTGATCGAGCACGGCACCCACGAGGAGCTGATGGCCCTGGGGGGCCAGTACGCCCATCTGTTCAACCTGCAAGCGGCGGCCTACCTGAGCGACCCGGTGGCGGCCGAGGAGGCGGCGCGGATCGCGTGAGCGCGCCCGCCCGCGGATGAATTCGCGGGAATGAGGCGGATCTGACCGATCAGTCCGATCCGACCGATCCGACCGATCAGTCGGATGAGCCCAGATTTCGCCTGGGGTACCCTGCTACACTACAAGCGAGAGCAAGAAATCTCAGCCCTGGAGGAGACGTGCGTCATGTATGCTCGCGCCCGAACCGCGATCGACTACGCGACCTACCCCACCAGCGACGGTAAGCCGATGGCGGAAACCGAAGTCCACCGGGTGCAGATGAATGATTCCATCTTCTCCCTTGGTATTCTGCTGGCCAACGAGCCGGATGTGTACGTGGGCGGGAACATGCTCATGTATTACCACGAAGGCTACGGGCGGGACCACGTATCCGCCGACGTATTTGTCACCTTCGGGGTGGAGCGCGGGATTCGCGAGTGCTGGATGACCTGGGAGGAAGGCGGCCGCTTCGCGGACGTAGTGTTCGAGATATCCTCGCCCAGCACGATCAAGGAGGATCTGGGCAAGAAGATGCGGCTGTATGCCCAGTTGGGAGTGATCGAATACTACCTCTACGATCCGCAACGGAACAACAAACCGCCGCTCGCGGGCTACCGGTTGGTGGATGGCGCGTACCAGCCGATGACCCGGCTGCTTGGGGTGGAAGGGTACAAGAGCGAGGTACTGGGCACGGAACTCCGGGTGATTGGCACCTGGCTGCGGATCATCGATCCGTCGGCTGGAGCGCCGATCCCGATTCCCGCCGAACTGGAAGCCGCGCGGGCCAAGGCGGAGGCGGCACGGGCTCAGGCGGAGGCGGAGCTTCGTCAGGAGCGCGAGGAAATACTCCGGTTCCGGCGGTTATTGGAAGAGCACGGGAACCAAGGAACCTGAGCCGCGTGGGACGGAATGGGGCCTCCGGCTGGGGCTCATGGGAGTGGATAGGTGTGGTGGTGGAAGGTTGAAGGAGAGGTGAGCAAATATGCCCATTCCTTTGAGCTGAGACCTGATGGCAGGGTACGGGCCGGCTGAGGCCGGGTGTGTGATCCGTTTCATCCGCGCGTGGCGGACTGTAGTCGAGGGAGTGAAGGAGGAGGGGGATGGAACAGCCGATCCGGCTGACCAGTCTCGCCCGCCGCGCGGGTTGAGCCGGCAAAGTCAGCCCCGCTGACCTGGCGTACGTGTTGCGCCTGCTTCCCGCGTCCGCCGATCCGAACCTGTTGGTGGGCACCAATACCGCCGATGACGCCGGCGTCTATCGTCTCTCCGACGATCTGGCGCTGGTGCAGACGGTCGATTTCTTCGCGCCAGTAGTGGATGATCCCTACTGGTTCGGAGCGATCGCGGCCGCCAACGCCCTGTCCGACATCTACGCGATGGGTGGCCGCCCCCTGACCGCCTTGAACATCACCGCCTTCCCCAGCGGCACCCTTTCCCTGGATGTGCTGGCCGAGATCCTCCGCGGGGGAGCGGAGAAACTGCGCGAGGCGGGGGTGACCCTGGTCGGCGGCCATACGATCGAGGATCCGGAGCCGAAGTACGGACTGGCGGTTACGGGGCTGATTCATCCTGACCGGATCATCACCAACGCGGGGGCTCGGGCCGGCGATCGGTTGGTACTGACCAAACCGTTGGGAGTGGGAATCGCCACCACGGCGATCAAACGCGGGGTAGCCAGCGACGCCTTGCGCGAACTGGTAACGGTCCAGATGACGACCCTGAACCGAGATGCGTCCGAGGCCATGCTGGAGGCCGGGGCCCACGCGGCGACCGACATTACCGGTTTCGGCCTATTGGGTCACCTGGGCGAGATGGCCCTGGCCAGTGGGCTGGCGGCCACCATCCGGGCCGGAGCGGTGCCGCTGCTTCCGGGCATTCTGGAACTGGCCGGTCAAGGAATCGTCCCGGGCGGCACCCTGAGCAACCTGGAGTGGCTGGGCGGGAGAGTGACCGTGGACCCGTCGATTGGCGAGCCGCTCCGCCTGGCCTTGGGCGACGCACAGACCAGCGGCGGCCTGCTAATCGCGATTGACCCAGCCGTCGAGTCCGCCCTCCTGGAGGGCTTGCGATGGCGGGGGGTGCTGGGGACGGTGATCGGCGAATTGGGCGCGGGGACGGCGGGGACGATCACTGTATTGCCGTGAGGGTGGCATGTTCCGCCCGCGGCTAACGCGGTGCCTCCGACTGTGGTCGGATGGCAGGGACGAACGACCGCGGTCGGGTGTGAGGCGTCCTGAAGCAAAATTACAACCCTATTCGCCAAAAAAGCCTAGCCAGATAGGTCGCTTCATGATATAACTAGATATCCGCGGCGTGATGAGAAGGAGACGTTCATGCATCATAAGATTCTTGCCGGTATCAATAGT
>JANWHO010000067.1 GCA_025450375.1 Chloroflexota bacterium | reverse complement strand
CTCGACGATGAGTCGGTGCTCGCTGAGCGTGACATGGCCCTCGGGCAAGGCGCGGGAACAGAGCCGTCCACGAGTAAAGTGGGACTCAGGCGAGGTCTGTTGGTAGCGGCACATCGCGGCGAAGTCGTCGAGGCGGCGCGGCGTCAGGGTGAAGCGATACTCTGACTTCCACTCGCCCGGCGGCTGACGCTGGGCAAAGGTCCACTCTTCCCCCACGCATCCGACCCGATAGGCGATCCCATCATGCGTTTGCGGCTCGGGATCATCAAGGAGCAAGGGCTGGCGGAAGGATTTGCCGAAGCCCACATCGGCGAGCCAGCGCCGTTCAAGATGGACCAGCAACGCCAGGTGGTCAAACTCGGGGCCGAACCCGCCATCGGAGCCGCCGACCCGCGCCGACAAGAGATCGAGGCGGAACCCCAGCGCGCGGAGCAGATCGGCGAACAGGCCGTTCAATTCGTAGCAGAAGCCGCCGCGTCCACGCTCCACAATCTTGGTGAAGAGACGCCCGAGGTCCAGAACGATCGGACGCCCCAGATGAATATCCAGGTTCTCGAAGGGGACGGTCAGCAGATGCGCGAGATGGAGCCCCCGCAAGGTTTCCAGATTGGGCGCAATCGGCCCATGGTAGTTGATCCGATCGATATACGCCCGTACGTCCCGATCCGTCACATCCAACCCCCTACACACCGTCCCACGAGGCGGTACCGTCAGGGCACGCGCCAGCGCCCATATCATCCCCGATCAGCACGAGTAGAACAAGTATTTACTGATTAAATTAGCAACAATGGTTCATCTGGGGCGGGGAACGGGCTCTTGAAGGTGAAGGCAAACGCGGTCGCGCCATGAGCCCGCAGGTGTTCGATCCGCTCCTTTGCCTCCTCGACTCCGGGCGTGTGACCATGTGGTACCCACCAGAGCGCCGTGTAGGGGCCGTCGAAGCGCGCGAATCACTGGCGCCGCCGTCCCATCACCGGCCGATGCACGCTCGTGTAGACAAAGGCCGCGAGCGACTCCAGCGATTCCCACACCGAGACATTGACCAGGATGCTCGGGTCGTCGTAGGCGCGCACATCCGTGGCATTGCCCCGGGCGGATTGAAACCGCCAGACGAAGCTAGATGTACGTAGGCGATTCCTTCGCTTGGGAGGGTCCGAGCCAATTCCTCGGTGTAGAACTGGGGATTGTGCCGGGAACGCGGCACGGTGCGGATGTCGGCCAGGGTCGCGATGTCATACTGGCGCAGCAGGGCGAGGAAGTCATCCCCCGAGCGGGTCGAGTGACCAACCGTGTAGACGCGGCGGGCGGCGCCGACGTTTTCCGTAGCGGACATCGAGACCATACCCTCTTTCATTCAGACTACGCAGGCTGGATCGAGGAAAGGGACGGACTTCCACCTGGAAGTCCGTCCCTTTCCTCGATCCACCGTCGGCCAGCGAGCCTACGGACGAATGTGCATGACGTAGGTACCCCAATTGGCGAGCTGGGTCCGCGGCGCGTTGGGGATGTATTCGGCCGCCCCCCAGATCGTGCCGTTCGGCTCCGCCACGGCGGCGGAGTAGTCACCCCAGCGGGCGACCCTGTTGCCGCCGAACGCTACATACCCGGTGAAGCCGTCCTCCGGCGCCGCGCCGGCGCCGCCGACCTGTACGCTGGCGGCGCCACGCCGCTGGTTGAACAGGGTATAGGCGGCGCTGGGATAGAAATCAGGTCCAACCAGGCTGAAAGCCATGGCGCCCTCGCCCCGTGAGTTGACGGCGATGGAGGGGAACATGACGTTCTCCCCGTTTACCGCCACGTATCCCTGGTTGGTGATGCGCCCGAGGAGCGTACCTTGATCGAGGTCTGGCGCCACCACGAAGTAGGCGATGCCAACGCAGGCGGCGCAACTCGGGGTGGCCACGATGGTGTTCAGGGCGCCGAACAGTTTACCGCCGGCATAATACACCTGATTCATGCGGTCGTCGTTGCTGTTCAGGGTTTCCAAACTCTCGCCTACGAGGGTGCCGAGCGGGGTCGGTCCCGCCTTCTGCACGGCGGGAAAGGGTTGGCCATAGGTCTCGCTGTAGAGTATCCGATCGGAGAGCCCCAGGTTTGGGGTCGCCGTGGCGAGCGAGGCCGTATTGGTCAAGGCCCAGACCGCGATGCGGTTATCCAGCGTGCCGGTGAAGTCCAGTGAGCTCAGGAAATACTCCGTGCCGCCGTGGCGCCGGTCACGGTTGAGCGCCGCCGCGTTCGGGTCGCCTCCCTGCTGGCCCTGGTTGGCTCCCTGCTGGCCTTGGTCGCCTCCCTGCTGGCCTGGAGATTGCGCTGGTTGCAGCGAGTAGGCTAGCCCTTCGGCCAGCGTGAGGTTGTAGAACTGCACCACGGGGATCGATGCCGCTCCCGCCGCGAGGGCGAACTTGGACGCCGCATAGAGATGCTCGCCCGCGAATCCCGACCCGACGCCGGGAATCCCGAACTCATTGGTGCTGATGTAGAAGCCGTTGGCGTCCGTGCCGATCAGCGGCTGGTCGCCAAAACACGGGCAGCCGGGGATGCCGAGCGAGGTATCGGTGGTGTCGATCGAGTAGAGCGTGTAGGCGCCGGTGGGATCGCTCGTCTTGCTCACGGCAAGTTCCAGGTGCGAGGTACCGTTGTACGCGCCGGTGGCAGGATCCACGCCCAATTGCACCTCGCTCACGAACCACCGACCGGTCCCACTGTCATACAGGCAACGGGGGTCCGAGACGAAATCGCCATAGATAGGGGTAGCGCGGATTATCTCGGGCGACAGGTTGTAGAACTGGCTGAATGCCTCGGGGCCGGCCAGGATGGCGCCGGCCGTGGAGTAGACGGTGAGCGCGTTATTGACGCCCTCGAAGACATAGCCGTTGGCGGCGCACAGCATCTGATCCGGCGGCTCAAGGCTGAACTGCGTGTTCGCGTAGATACCGGTTCCCGCCGCTCGCTGGTCGAGGTGCGAGAGGCCGTTAAAGCCCGAGATCAGCGGTGCGTTGCCGACGGACAGCGGATTGCTTTGCGGATGGGGGACGGTCAGCGCCAGGGCCGCCGCGTGAATGGCGGCGGCGTTAATCAGCCGCTTGGGCGAGAGATCGTCCTTTATCGGCTGATATTCCACCTTCGGGTTCGTGGCGGCGATCACGCCGCCCGATTGGCCGGTGACCGTTGTCGTAGGGCCGGGGCTGATGTAGGTGATGGTATTCTGGGCGAAGGTGTCGGCGGCGCGCGCCGCGTGGGCCACCGGGTGGCCGATCGGCGCCATGCTGGCCAGACTGCCAAGAAGGATGACGAGAAGAACCGGACGGAGGCGTTTCACGAATACTCCTTAATCACTGGGGCGGAGTAGCGAGCGGGCGTTTCTCGTATTGACGCACCTCAGAGGAGAGACCACCGCGCGATCCCTCCGCGTGGTTGGCCTTTCCCGGACGATCGCCTCGCCGCGCTACCGCACTGATCTCGCTGGGGCGTCCGCCGTGGCACAGGGCGCTCGTTTCTCGCGATCACCTCCTCCTCTGATCACCGGCGTGAGCCGTGAATGAGGCAGAGCATAGCATATCCACTGATCGCCCGAATAGCGTGGTTTCCACCGAGGGCGGGGTGGCCGGTGGAGGAACCCGATCGGACGGATCAGTCGGATCGGTCCGATCCGACTGATCCGTCCGATCCGATGCATTCATGGGCCACCGTGCGTGCCCCGCGAACGAGTGCCTGGCGAAGGATGCTATCCTGAACATAGCGAAAAATAGACGGGCTCGTTACCGACGGCCCAAGAGAGAGAAGAGATGGCGTGGATGAGCTAACATCAACGGGCCGGCATGGGTGGGGCACCCAGGCGGTCTGGGCGGGCGAGGAAGACTATCTGTTGCAGGGCGCTACCCAGGTGCCGGTGGTCCACAGCGTATCATTCGGCTATCACGACGTGGACGAGTGGCTGGCCGTGGCGCTGGGCGAGAAAGCCGGCCACATCTACGGACGAAACACCAACCCCACGGTGCAGGTCTTCGAGGAGAAGGTGCGGCGGCTGGAGGGGGCCGAGGCAGCCACCAGTTTCGCCACCGGCATGGCGGCAATCAGCAATACCCTTTTCACCTTGCTGGCGCCCGGGGAAAGGGTGGTCTCGGTGAAGGACACCTATGGCGGCGCCAATAAGCTGTTCGTGGAGTTTCTCCCGCGGGCCGGAATCGTGGTCGAACTCTGTGATACGACCGACCACGAGGCAATCGAGGCCGCCATCGCCGCCGGTTGCCAGGTGCTCTATCTGGAGAGTCCGACCAATCCGACCCTCAAGGTGGTCGATATCGCGCGGCTGGCCCGCGCCGCCCACCAGGCTGGAGCGATCGTGGTGGTCGACAATACCTTCGCCACGCCGATCAATCAGAGTCCGCTGGCCCTGGGCGCGGACCTGGTCCTGCACAGCGCGACCAAGTTCCTTGGCGGACATGCCGACGCCCTTGGCGGGGTGATCTGTGGGGCCCGGCCCCTGGTCGAACGGATCTACCATTACCGTGAAATCACCGGCGCCACCCTGCACCCGATGGCGGCCTATCTCCTGCTCCGCGGGATGAAGACCTTGCAGTTGCGTATCCGGCAGCAGAACGAGAGCGCCCTGCGCATCGCGCGTTTCCTGCGCGAGCACCCTCGGGTCACCGGCGTGTTGTATCCCGGTCTCGAAGGGCATCAAGGGCATGCGATCGCCCGACAACAAATGCGCGGTTACGGCGGGGTGCTGAGCTTCTTGCTTGACGGCGGATTCGACGCGGTGCGCGCCTTCCTGCCCCGCCTCCAACTTGCCCATCTGGCCGCCAACCTGGGGGCCGTGGAGACGGTCGCCGGGCCGCCGGCCACTACAAGCCATGTCGAATCGACCCCCGCCGAACGCGCGGCGGCGGGCATCCCCGAGGGGTTGGTGCGCTACTCGGTTGGGATCGAGGACACCGACGACCTGATCCACGATCTGGAGCGGGCCCTGGCCGATTCGGTGCCGAACGATCGGGCCTCCGACCGGAGATTCTGAGCCTTCCACGCTTTGTACCGCTCCGGCAGGCAGACCGCGCACGGCCTGTACCCTGCTTTCTCGGCGGTCGCCTCGTCGGCGAAGAATACCCGATCCCGCGCGTATCCGCCCCTGGCGAGGGCCGCCAACGCGGTCCGGCAATCGAGGCGACCGTAGAGTTTTCCCCGTCGGTTCCCACCCAACGTCCCCGGCACGGCGCTTTCATAGGGTGTGCCGTCGGCTCCCATGAGTGTGTAGGTCTTCGCCGGTTCTTGCCGTCTCACGGCGTACGATCAGCCGGCGTCGTGGAAGACCAGGCCAAGGGTATGGCGAATCCCGGAGCGGATCTCGCTCACCCCATGACGCATCGGCCCCTGAGCCCAACCCCGCGTGGATTCCACCGGCCGCTCACGGGTGGTGAAGATCAGCCCGTGACCCTGCTCCAGGGTCCGGACGATCCCGCGCGATTGGGCGCGCGGGCGCTGCTCGATCAGCAGGAATTCGCCGCCGGTAAAGTCCCTGCCCGGCTGGTTCAGACCGATCACGACCTGCATTGGGAAGACCAGATCCCCATAGAGGTCGCGGTGCAATGCGTTCCAGTCGCCCGCTCCATATCGCAGTAAAATCGCGGTTGGCTTGGACTGTCCGGCGGCGTGACACATTGCCAGCCACTCCTCCAGTGTGTCCGGCCACGGCGCGTCCTTGCCAAGTTTGGCGG
>JANWHO010000066.1 GCA_025450375.1 Chloroflexota bacterium | reverse complement strand
GAGGAGATGGATCTCATCATAGAAGTGGTGTCCCCCGAGGCCGGCGGGATTGTTGGTGAAGGGGTACGATCCATACAGCCACGTATACTTCGAGGTGAGAGTCAGGGCCCGCTGGAATCGCCCATTCACGTAGAGGCCCAGGGGCGCCGTGATCCCAGTGCCCTTGGGGGAGTCCGGGATACTATAGCGGACCACCATCCCGTTGGCCGGCTGGCGCAGGGTAAATTCGACAAACTGGCCCACCTTCCGGAGGGTTACCGCTTTCCGTCCCGATGCCTCGGCCGCCAGATCACCGAAGGTCCGGTCCGGACCAATGACCGCCCCGTTGGTGCGGGCGTTCTCGGCCTCGTACTCCACGTAGGGCACCGTGGCTCCGAGCGCCGCCGGCCTGCTCCCCCCGCTCACTTGAAGATAGTCGAGGTTCAGGTTGCCCCCGCCGCCTACGGAGGAAAAGGCCAGGGTGTTGAGGCCAGCGCGGAGGGAGAGATTGTCGGTCTGGCTCGCCCAGACCGCCCATCCGCCCGTTGGGGCCAGGACTGTCCGTGCCAACATAAGGCCATTGGCGGTAAGGACCAGCGGCACCGACGATTGGCCGCCATTGGCATAGTGCAGAGTGACGTGGTACGCGCCGTCCGCCGGAACCTCCACCGCGAACACAGCCTCGGCCCCCGGCTTGGTGAATCCGGTCACGTAGCCGCCGGAGGAATGCGGATCGCCCGCGGCCACCGTAAGTCCTCCGATAAGCCAGGCGTCCTCGGCGCCATACCGCGTCTGGCTCCCGGTCGAGTCCTGAATGGGCGCGGCATGGGCCAGGGAAACGGGCGCCGCCGAAGGCGAGAGGAACATGCCGGATACGACGATAGCACCAACCACCACGAAGCGCCCCAGTACCGCTTGGCACAAATCGATCATCATTCATTCCTCTCAGCCGGTCAAGCCAGTCAACGAGATGCCGCGGATGATCTGCCGCTGGAAGATCAGGAATAGGATGATCGGCGGGATGCTTACCAGGGCAAAAGAGGCGAAGAGTACATTGTCGGGGGTGCCAAGGCTCCGGTTCTGCCATTGATAGAAGAGATAGACCATCAGCGGCTGATGATCCTGATCGCCGGCCATCACCACGTAGGGCCAGAGGAAGTCCTTCCAGGAGGCCATTATGGTCAGAATCGCCACCACCGCCAGGGCGGCCCTCGACATAGGAATCACGATGCGGACCAGCAGATCGAGGGAATTGGCTCCGTCGATCCGGGCCGCCGCTATGATTTCATCCGGAATGTCGTCAAAAAAGCTCTTGAGGATATAAAGATTGAAGGCATTCGCCGCCTCGGGTAACAGCACCCCCAGATAGATCCAGTTCCCGTTCCCAATATTCCAATGGATCAGCGGTAGGCTGGAAATATTGAGATACTGCGGAATGAGGTAGGTGACCATCGGCACCAGGAGGGTGGCGAAAAAGAAACCAAGCCAGACCCTTCCGAGGGCCGGCTTCAGTTTGGCCAGGGAGAAGGCGGCGGTCACCGAGACCAGCACCTGCAACACCAATGAGCCGCCGACCAGGATCAGGGTGTTATTCAGATAGTGACCAAGATTGAGCAAGGTCCAACTGGCCGTGAAATTATTGTCGAGGAGCCCATGCCAGTCCGGGTGTTGGGGCAGCCAGGTGGGAGGAAGGGAGCTGATCTCGACCGAGGACTTCACCCCGTCGGTAAAGAGCCAGTACATCGGGACGACCGCGACGATCGCCACCAGCACCAGACAGCAGAAAATGAGCCAGTAGCCGATCCGGACGGAGAGGCGTCCTCGATCCAGCGGGGACAGCAATGTCCGATCCTCGGATCGCGTGCCGCGCCGATCCCAGCGCAATCGCGGCCTTACCCGCGGATGGGACGGTCGCGCGGCCGAGGATAGCACTCTCGACATCCCTCTCTCTCGCTAAACTACTGGGCGAAGCGACGGATCACGAAGAAGTACAGTCCGGAAAAGAGACCCAGAGCGCAGAACAGCATCACCCCAATGGCGCTGGCCTGGCCAAAATCCTGGGCCCCGCCGTTACTGCCGAAGGCCGTGTTATAGAGCGCCACCATCACGGTGGTGGTGGCTCCGACCGGGCCGCCGCCCGTGAGCGACCACGGCTCGGTGAAGATCTGCATGGTGGCGATGATCTGCAATAACAGCATGATCAGCATGATGACGCGAATCCGCGGCAGGGTAATGTGGTACAGGCGCCGCCATAAGCCTGCCCCGTCCATCTCGGCCGCCTCGTAGAGGTGCGCCGGGACGCCCTGCAAGGCGGCAAGGTAGATCAGCATGGTGCCGCCGGCGGCGGCCCAGGTCGCCGCGACCACCAGACAGACCATGGCCTGGCTTTGATCGGCGATCCAGGGCTGGGGACCAATGTGTAGCCAGCCGAGCACCTCGTTGAGAAACCCATTGGGGTCCGGATCATAGAGCGCTTTCTGCCAGATGAACATGCTGACGATGGTGGGAACAATCACCGGCATGTAGAAGGCCATTCGGAACAAGGCTCGGCCCTGGCGAATCTCATTGATCGCCAGGGCCAGGCTGAGGGGAATGATGTAGCCGAGGGCCAGCGCGTAGAGGGTGAATTGCAGCGTGTTGAGCCACACGGCGCCGAAGTTCAGGGATGGATCGGCGAACAGAGCCCGATAATTGTCCAGCCCTACCCAGTGGGCGGGCAAACCGACATTGTTGTTCTGGTAATGTTCAAAACTGAGGACGAACCCCTTAAAGATTGGGTACCAGGCGAACAGGGCAAAGACCACGATCGCCGGCAGCAAGAAGAGGTAGGCGGCGGCATGGTGGGCGAACGCTCGCCGCGCGTGCCGGCCGATGGTAGCGCGCGCCATGTGACTGGGCGCCGTACGCGCCTTCCACCCTTGCGACACCGCCAATGCCTATCTCCTCTTGTCTGCCGGTTCCCGGTCGGAATCCCTAGCCGTTGGCGGCGTCCAGAACTGCCTGGAACTTCTTGTTCGCGTCGTCAAGCAGGGCCTGCGGATTCGAGGACTGGCTGCTGAGGACGGCCTGCACGCAGGGATCGAGCAGCGAATACAACTTCTGGGCCTGCACGCGCGGCTCGGGCGTCAGTTTCAAGGTGTTGCAAGAGTCGGCGAACAGCTTGTAGTTCGCGGCGGGCACGTTGGTGTATCTGGCGTCGATCGCCGCAATAGCCGCCTTCAGGGATCCGCCAATGACGATATTGGCGGGGATTCCGACCACGCCGCCGCTCGAGAGCTGGCCCTTGTCGCTGGCCGCCCAGGAGGTCAGATCCCAATAGCGATACTCGGCGAACTCCAGGGCCGCGTTGATCACGGCGGACGAGGAGCCCGGCTTGACCAATTGCACATCTCCACCCATCAGGGTGGCGTTGCCGCCGCCCTGGGGCAAGCCGGCCAGCATGAAATTGTTGATGTCGGCCTGATATTGCGTCTTGAAGAAGCGCGGCTGATCACCGGCCAGGATGCCCATGGCGATGGACCCATTGGCCAGGGCGGCCGTATTGTCGTTGTAGCCCATTTCCTTGGGGCCGATTGAATGGTCGCGCCAGCGCATATCCCAGAGCAGTTGCAGCGGCTTCACACAGGCCGCGGAATTGACATTGGCGAGCGTCTTCCCACCCTGGACGATCTCCGGCTGGCCGCCGAAGCTGTACATCATCGCCGTTAAATGCCAGCCGCCGGTATTGGAGAGGCTGAGCGGAGCGAAACCGTAGCGCCCGATCCCCGCCTTGCTGAGTTGCTTGGCATAGGCGCGGAATTGGTCCCAGGTAGTCGGGGGGCTGTTCGGATCAAGGCCGGCGGCCTTGAAATACCGTTTGCTGTACGACAGGCCGAGCGCGTACGCATCGACCGGGAAGCCATAGATCTTCCCCGAGGCGTCGCTGATCAGTTGCCGGACGCTGGGCTGGATGCTCGATGTCCATTTCCAGTTCTTCATCCAGGCGCTGATGTCCCGCGCGTATCCAATCTGGATCAGGTGCTGGACATCGGTGAAGTACACCTTATAGGAATCCTCAACGTTGCCGACCGCGTAATGCGCGTAGAAGGTCGTGGGATCAAAGGTATCCGTCTTGCCGATCACCTTGATGTCGGGATGAGCCGCCTCGAATCGGGCCACGGTGGCGTGAAACGATGCCAGGTTGACTTTGTCGGACTGGGCCGGCATGTCGTTGAGGGTCACCGAGACGGAGGAGGCCGCTGCCCTGGGCGCGGCGTGGGCGGAAGCTAAGCCGCCGATCAGGTCGGCGCCGCAGGCTACCGCCGCGCCAGAGGCGGCGGTCTTCAGAACAAAGGAACGACGACTGAGGGACTTCGTGGTTTCGCTGGGACCGGTCATGACAGTCTCCTTTTTCGGAACCTATCCGTGTAGAGCGAGGAGCCCAAATAGGCAGGTTGTAAGCCCTGGCAAGGAATGTTGATCCATCGAGTCCCCGTGTGTCCTGTAGCTACCCCCTTTGGCAAATTGCAACGTTACAATCCTGTTTGAAACGTTACAAGTCATGCTACACTATGGTCTGGCCGTCGTCAATAGGGGCGGGCGAGGTGAACCCCAAGGGCTACGGGTTATCTATAATGGATGAGCCACGGGAAAGCGTGCGAGGGAAGCGGCTATGTCGAGTCTACGGTCTATTGCCGAGGAAGCCGGCGTGTCGTTGTTGACCGCGTACGCGGCCCTGAATAACTCGCCGGAAGTAGATGAAGCCGCGGGCGATCAGGTGCGCCGGGCGGCCGCTCAGCACAAATACGCGCTGAATATCACGATTCGTGACGTGGCGGCCCTGGCGGGGGTGTCGGTTTCGACCGTCTCGTACGTGATCAACGACAGTTCCCTGATCAAACTGGACACCCGCCGGAAGGTCCGGGCGGCGATCCAGGCGTTAGGCTATCGGCCAAACAGCACGGCGCGGAATCTCAAATCCAGTACGACCCGCATGATCGGCTATGCCTGGCACCGAGTGCAGGACGAAGTACAGCGGAATCCGGTCCTCGATCGCTTCCTCTACGAGGTGGCGCAGGCGGCCGAGTCCAATGGCTACCACGTCCTCACCTTCGCGCAGTCCGCGCCCCAGGAGGAACAGAGCTATGTTGACTTGATCCGGACCAGCCGGGTCGACGGATTCGTGCTCTCCGATACGAGCTATCATGACCCCCGTATACGGCGTCTCCTTGACCTCGACATACCCTTTGCCTGCTTCGGGCGCTCCAATGACGACTGGGACTTTCCCTATGCCGATGATGATGGGGAGCATGGAGTTGGCCTGGTGGTGGACCATTTGGTGGCCCAAGGTCACACTCAGATTGCCATGGTGGGCTGGCTCGAAGGAATCGTGGCCGGTGATGCCCGTGTGCGCGGCTATCAAGAGGCTCTTCGGGCGCGGGGGATCGATGCTCGTCCGGATCTCCTGGCCCGCACGCCGAACGACGTACCACATGCCGCGACGGCCGCCGAATATTTGCTGTCCCGCGTGCCGCGTCCGACGGCGATCATCTGTGCCTCGGACATCGGGGCGATTGGGGTCAGATTGTGCCTTGAGCGTTCGGGCATCCTAATCGGGAAGGATATAGCGGTGGCGGGCTACGACGACACGCCGGTGGCGCAGGCCCTCGATCTGACCTCGGTCCACCAGAAGATCGACGTGATCGCCCGATCGGTGACCGATCTCTTGATCGAAAGAATTCGTGGTGTCCCCCAAGACCCACGACATCTGTTGGTCGCCCCTAGCCTGATCGCGCGCGCGAGCAGCACCGGCGGCCACGCGGCTTCGGCGGAGTAAAGCGGCGCGCGCCTTTGTACGACCCTACCCACGGCCTGTGGTACAATCGCGGTAGGCGCATGGCCGTTGGTGCCTCATCTGGGGTGGCACCCATGCAGCCTTGAAGAGGATGACACACGATGGCTAGCCAACGCTGGTATGGGCGGGATACGCAGCTCACGCTGCGCATGGCATTCACATTGTTCCTGCTGGCGCTGCTCTACAGCGTATTCCTGGGAGTTTTGTGGAAGTTCACCGGGAGCCTTGTGCTGCTGGTGGTGGTAGGGGCCGGCATGGTGCTGTTTCAGTACTATGTCTCCGAGAAGCTGGTATTGCTAAGCACGGGGGCCCGCGAGGTTTCCGCCGCCGAGGAGCCGGGTCTGCACGCGATCATCGAGCGCCTGGCGCAGATCGCCGATCTGCCCAAGCCTCGGGTGGCGATCATGGAGGTGGGGACGCCCAACGCCTTCGCCACCGGGCGGAGCCCCAAGCACGCCGTGATCGCGGTCACGCGGGGCCTGCTGCGCTTGCTGGAGCCCCAAGAACTGGAGTCGGTGTTGGGTCACGAAATGACCCATATCAAGAATCGCGACATGATGGTTCTGACTTACGCCAGTCTGTTCGCCAGCGTGGCCTCGTTTATCGTGCAGATCGGTATGTGGACCGGTTTCGGCTTTGGCGAGGACGACCGCGACAGCAACAATGGGGCGGCCGTGGTCGTCTTCCTGGTCTCGGCGGCTGTCTGGGCGATCAGCTTCTTCCTCTTGCGCAGCCTCTCGCGGTACCGCGAGTACGCAGCGGATCGCGGATCGGTCCTGTTGACCGGCTCGCCTTCCACCATGCGGTCGGCCTTGCTCAAGGTTAGCGGCACCATCCAGCGGATCCCCAACTCGGACTTGCGGGCCGCGCAATCGATGAACGCCTTCTTCATCGTGCCGAATGTGAAGCAATCGGTAGGCGAGTTATTCGGCACCCATCCCAGCCTTGAGCACCGTCTGGCCCGCCTCGAGGCGATGGAACGGAATATGAACGCGGCGCGCGGATGAGTTTTCTCGATCGGCTCTTGGGGACATCGAAACCGGTAGCCTCCAAAACCGAGGCCCTGTTTGCCATGACCACGGCGGTGATCACCCTACAGACATCCCTGCATCTGGAACCCAGTAACGCCGCCGCGCTCTGTTTCAAGGCAATCGACGTGGGCCGGTTCGAGGAACTCAAACAGGATATCGAGGCCCTGCTCAAAATTCGGGCCGCCGACACGAAATCCACCATGAGCACGATGACCGACACCTACGGCTACCAATGGATCATCCTCCAGACCGAGCAGTTCGAGGATCTGGTCACCACGATCCACTTAATGAGCGAGGAGTTGAAGTCGCGCGGCTTCGGCGAGCAATTACTCTCCTCGGTGTTCAAGTTCACCGGAGAAGGGCGCAATGTCTATTGGATCTACAACTATAAGCGCGGCACTTTCTATCCCATGGTGCCCACCGGAGGGCAGACGCGCGACAATGCCTTCGAGCTGCGCCTGAAAACCTTGATGGAACGCGAATTGCCCATCGAGCCGGAGCTGGAGCGGTGGTACTCCCGTTGGGGCTCGCCCGTGTGATTCTTGAGGCCGGATGGGAGGGACGAGACCGGGTCGGAGTCGCCGTTTAGGGGCGCGGGGGGGCCCGGCCCCCGGGG
>JANWHO010000065.1 GCA_025450375.1 Chloroflexota bacterium | reverse complement strand
TTGTTACTGTTCGCAACTTACCCGAAGAAACTCATCGTGCCCTTAAGCTTCGCGCTGCTCGGCATGAGCGCAGCATGGAAGCAGAAATCCGCGATATCTTGGAAGAAGCGGTGCGCCCTGAAGGGCGTGTCAAGATCGGGTCGGAACTCGCCGCCTTCGGCCAACGCTTCGGTGGTATCGATCTCGACCTCACGCGAGAACAGGCACCAACCGTGCCCGCCACGTTCGAATGATCGTGCTGGATACGAACGTCGTCTCGGAGCCGATGAAGCCGTACGGCAATCCCGCCGTACAGGCCTGGCTCGATCGGCAAGTGGCCGAGACGCTGTATCTGACCGCGACCAGCCTCGCGGAGTTGCTTGTCGGTATTGAGATCCTCCCGGAGGGCAAGCGCAAGGACGGACTCGCAGCGGCTTTAGCCGAGCTGATGGCTACGTTGTTCGGTTCCCGCATCCTGCCGTTCGATCAGCCGGCCGCGGTAGCCTATGCGCCCATGGTCAATCGTGCCCGGGCTGCCGGCACGATCATTTCCGTGGCGGATGGCCAGATTGCCGCTATCGCTGCCGTACGTGGATTCACGGTCGCCACGCGGGATGCCGAGCCCTTTGTAGCGACCGGTGTGCCCGTCATAGATCCCTGGGAAGCCCGGCCTTGACTTCTCCCGATGCCCGCGAACCGCAAGGCATCGAGGCTAGGCTCATTTGCACCTCAGTGACGGACGCCCGAGCCAAGGAGTTTCACTCATATTCCCAACGGAAGCCGCCGGAGTCTTGCCCGATGCGGCCCCATCCGGGGAAGGGGCCATGGGTAAACATCAGGGTGGCTCGCTCGGCTACGGCCGCCGCCGCCAGCCGCGCTTTTGAGGCATGGGCGGCGCGGCGCGCCTCCGCGTCGCGTTCAAACAGGATCCAGTCCAGACGGGCGATCTCGCACGGGTGATGAATCAGATCACCCAGATAATAGAAGGTCTTTCCCCTGGATTCGACCCGCATGATCGAGTGACCGGGCGACTCACCGGGGGCGTGGATCATGGTAACTCCCGGCGCCACCTCGCAATCGCCATCCACGAGATCGAGGAGACCCAGGCGGTCAAGCAGACCCAGATGCTCGGCCACTTCGGAGCCCGCGTCCGTCCGGCGTGAATTGCCCTCCCAGTCTGCCCGACCCAGTAGGTAACGGGCGCGGGGGTAGCGGGGTTGGCGCACTCCATGCACATCCACCGTGCTGCCGGTGAAGTGATCGTCGTGCGCATGCGAGATCAGCACATGGGTAATCTGGTCGGGCTGAATGCCCATTGCCGCCAACCCGGCCTGGACGCCGGGTGACCGCTCACCCCGCAACTCGGTGACCAGCCAGGACGAAGGATCCAACTCGCCCCATCCCGGATCAAGCAGAATCGAGGCATCGCCGATCCGCACATGGGCGATGTTCATGCCAATCACCATGTTGCCCGCCTGATCGGCCTCGGGCATGGCGACCCGAGCCTCGCGCTCGGGCACCCCCAGCCAGGAAATCATGGGCGCCGCGTTGAGCGTGCCGTCCGAGATGGCCGTGACCGTGGCATCCCCGAACGTGCGTGACGCAATAAAGGCCGGGTGCTCGGGAGTCACTGCAAATACACCCGCGGATCGGCGATTTTCCCCTCGATCGCCGAGGCGGCGACCGTGGCAGGCGAGGCCAGATAGACCTCGGATTCATGGCTGCCCATCCGACCGCGAAAATTCCTGTTGGTGGATGAGATGCACCGCACGTTGGCTTTCAGGGCGTTGGGCCCGACCCCCAGGCAGGCGCCGCACGAACTGGCGGTGAATGTGGCGCCGGCGGCGGTGAAGATCTCGGTGATCCCATCCCGCTCCGCCCGCTCATACACCTCTTTCGAGGCGGGGGCGATCAGCAAGGGGGTGTCTGGATGGACCCGTCGCCCCCGGAGCACCTCGGCCGCCAGGGCCAGGTCGTGGTATTTGGCGCCGGTACAGGCGCCGATGTAGGCAATGTCCAGGGCTTGCCCCGCCGCTTGATCGACATCTATCCCGTTGTCGGGCGAGTGCGGGATCGCCACCTGAGGGACCAGGGTAGAGGCGTCGTCCAGGATCAGATCGCAGTACACCGCGTCGGAATCGGAGAGCACCGGGGTAGGGGCCACCACTCCGCGGGCCGCCAGATACTCACACACCAGATCATCAGCAGCCACGATCCCCGCCTTGCCGCCCAGTTCGATGGTCATGTTGCTGAGCACCAGCCGCTCGTCGATTGGGAGGGCCCGGACGCCGGAGCCGGTGTATTCGATGGACTTATAGGTAGCGCCATCGCAGCGCATCCGCTTGAGGGTGGCCAGCATCATGTCCTTCGCCATCACCCCGCGCGACAACCGGCCCGTCCACCGCACCTCGATTGTCTCGGGAACGCGCAGCCAGATCTCCCCGGTAGCTACCACCCCGAGGATCTCGGTCGAGCCCACCGGGACCGCCATGCAGCCCATGCCGCCGGCCGTGACGCTGTGCGAATCGGCGCCTACCATCAGCATCCCCGGCCAGATGTAGCCACGCTCGATGCTGACGATATGCATGATCCCTTCAAAGAAGTGGAACTTGCGGATCCCCTTGGCATGGGACCAGTCGCGGGTGACCACCTGGATCGCCGCCTCGGTATCGTCGCTGGCGGGGACGAAGTGATCGGCGATCACGCACACCTTCTCGGCATCCCAGGGTTTACCGCCCAGGCGTTCGAGGCCGGCGGCGATCCGGCGCGGCCCACTGGTGTCGCTCATCAGGGCAAGGTCGACGGCGGCCCAGACGATTTCGCCGGTCTCCACCTGGTCGCGGCCGCTGGCCCGGGCCAGCACTTTTTGGGCGATCGTCGCTCCCATGCGTACGGCGGCCTTTCTGGTGATAGGGGCCGCGCCCACGCGGCCCAAAACATGAGGCTAGTGTACCCGAAATGGCGGCGCGCCCGGCCATAGGGCCGCCTGGTGCGTCGGTGGATCGGACCGATCGGACCGATCCGCCGGGGGTTGATGGCTCCGGCGGGCCTGGAGACCCGCGCTCCTAAGATGACCGGGATCGCGCCACGCGATCCCGGTCATCTAGTCGCGTTTGTTCCGAAAATCGGCTCGAAATAGCACCGTAACATGGCCTTCAGTTCGCCCAGGGCGAACTCGGGCTCCGGCCCGGCCGCGGCAACTGGCAGCAACGCCTTGGTTACCTCAACCCCGAAGGCGGCGTAGAGACGGCAGCGGTCCTCCGGCAAGTCGGGGCGCCAGGCGGCACAGACGCGGCTCACCCCATCGAGGATTTCACGCTGCAGCACGGCCTCGGCCTCGGCCATCTCGGGAGAGAAGGCGGGATCGCAGACGATGCTCTTGAAACTGGGGTTGGCCGCGTTGGTGTGGGCCAGCCGATCCACTACCTGATCCAGCCACTCGCCGACCGGTAACGCGGCGGCCTCTGGCACGAACAGGGTGTCTCGGCATACACGCATGTCCTCGAGCAAGCGCCCCGCCAGCGCCGCGACGATCGCTTCTTTGTTGGGGAAGAATTGGTAGAGCGAGCCGATCGAAATCTGGGCCCGCGCGGCGATGGCGTTGGTGGTAAAGCCGCCATGTCCCTCCTGGGACAGCACGGCCTCCGCCGCGTCCAGAATGTCTTCAATCTTCTGTTGCGAACGAGCCTGGCGGGGCGCCCGGCGCATGGTGGGAGCGGTCATTCTCTTTCCTTGCTTGACAAAGTGAGCTAAAGCTCATATTCTAGGAACGTGAGCGATTGCTCGTGTTACACAGTATACCACGGAAGTGGAGAGATCGATGTTTCGCCGTCTCGGAATCCTGGCCGCGCGTATGCCCCTTCCACTGCTAGCCGTCTGGTTGATTCTCACGGTGGCCGTGCTGGCCCTGGCGCCCAAGCTGGGCGATGTCGTGAACTCCAGCCAGGCAACCTATCTCCCCAAGTATGCCAACTCCCAGCAGGCCCAGGCCATGTTGGAGCAGGCGTTCCCGCAATCATACGCCCGGTCCACGGCGGTGGTGGTCCTTACCGGCCCCAAATCCGCTCGCGACAAGGCAATGATCGACTACTCCGCCTTCGCTTCCCGCCAACTGGCGCCCGCCCCCTTCACCGTCGCCTCGGACAGTTTGACCCCGCAACTGGCCGGGGCCCTCGATAGCCGCGATGGCCAGGCCACCCTGATCGACCTGGGCTGGCGGCAACAGGACTCCAGTACGGCCCCCGCCGACTCGCTCAAGAATCTCCGCGCCTATATCGCCGCCCACCCCTATCCGGGAGTGGCTGCTCAGGTGACGGGCGACGTGGCAATCAACGCCGACTACCAAACGCAGATCAACAAGAGCACGGCCATCACCTCGATCGCCACCGTGATCCTGGTCCTTCTGATCCTCCTGGCGGTCTTCCGTTCGGTCGCCCTGCTGATCGTCCCCGCCGCCACGATTGGAGCGGCGATCATGATCAGCAACGGAGTGGTGGCCTTTCTGGGCGAGCATTGGCTTACCGTGTCCTCAAATACGCCGATCTTCCTGATCGTCCTTCTGGCCGGGGCCGGGACCGACTATTGTCTCTTCCTGTCCAGCCGCTTCAAAGAGGAACTGGTGGCCGGACGGTCACCGGCCGAGGCGATCGAGGAAACGATGGCGCACGTCGGCGAGGCCATCGCCTCCAGCGCGGCGGCGGTCATCGTGGGTCTGGGCGGGATGGCCTTCGCCAACTTCGGGCTATTCAACACCACCGGTCCCGCCGTCGCGGTGGGGGTGGCGATCACCCTGCTCGGGGCGCTGACCATGACTCCGGCCATTCTGCGCCTGTTGGGGGCTCGCGCTTTCTGGCCCGCCCGTATCGAAGCCACCCGCCCATCGACCTTCTGGAACGCGGTCGGCCGCCGGGTGACCGCGCGCCCCCTCGCCGCCATAATCGCGGTGGTGGTGGTCCTCCTCCCCTTGAATTTGGCGGTGCTGAAGACCGGCCAGAACTTCAATTTCCTCAACGATCTGAGCTCAAGCGTGGAGGCGCACGGCGGCTTCAACGCGGTCGAGGCGCACTATGGGGCCGGCAACGCGCTGCCCGGCAGCCTGGTCATTCGCGCCAACCAGAGCCTCCGCGCGGCGGACGGCCTGCGCCGGCTCGACACGCTGGATGCCGAATTGGCGGCGCTCCCAGGCATCCGGTCCGTGCAAGGGCCCACGCGCCCAGCCGGCCGGCCCATGGCCTACGCGGGGTTCGCCACCAGTCCCCAGATCCGGGCGGCCCTCGCCCGCAACCTGAGCGCCGACGGCACGGTTGCCCAATACACGCTCACCACCAGCGCCGATCCCTACGGCGCCCAGGCGCAAGCCGCCATGCGGGCTGTACTCACAACTGCCGAGCGGGCCTTCCCCCAGGCGGTGGTGCATACGGGCGGCGCCTCGGTCAACGTGACCGACATCCATGACGTGATCAATAGCGACCTGGCGCGGATCGCCCTGTTTGTCCTGGGCGGGATCTTCA
>JANWHO010000064.1 GCA_025450375.1 Chloroflexota bacterium | reverse complement strand
TGCCGCCCGCCACCGCCTTGAGGGCCCGCGCTCCATCGGGCGCCGGCACGGTGAGATGAGCATGTTGGCGCCAGAAGCGCAGCGGCAACGCCACGCGCCCCGCCGCCCGCGCGGCATCCGCCCCCGCCCGGCCCTGCTCGGCAAAGGCTACCAGTTCGCGCTCCGTCGGCGCGAACAGATCGCCGGCCTCCTCGGGTACCCCGGCGTTCATCGCATCCGGCTATTCACGGCGCCTCAACGCGATACTTGGCGATGTAGTCGGGGTCAAGTTCCCAGCCGAAGCCGGGCCGATCCGGGACGGGCATCAACCCCTCGCGGCACTGGGACCGATTGGCCAGCATGTTCCAGTAGATGGGGTCGCGCTGCGGCGTGAAGCATTCCGCGTAGGTGCCATGCGGAATCGAGGCCAGAAGATGGAGAGAGATCTGCGACTCCTCGTGGTGGGCCATCTGCACGTCATAGGCCATGGCGATCGCCGCCACTCGCCGCCATTCGGTGGGGCCGCCGCCCCATGAGGAATCGTAGTTACAGACGTCGATCGCCCCATCCACGATCAGGTCGCGCGCCCCGACGCGGGTCAACTCGCTCTGGCCGGCGGCGACCGGGATGCCGGTGATCAGGCGCACGTCGCGCATGCCGAGACGATCGTTGTACCAGCGGCAAGGCTCCTCGAACCAGCGCAAGCCCACGTCCTCCACCAACCGGCAGAAGGCAACCGCCTGCGCGGTGGTGTAGCCCTGGTTGGCGTCGCAGATCAACACGAAGGAGGGGCCGGCGAAGTCGCGGGCCACCCGCAGGCGGCGCGCGTCCTCCTCCGGCGTCGTGCCGCCAATCTTGAACTTCATGCCGCGGAACCCTTGATCCATGAAGAACCGTACCTCATTGCGCATCTCGTCGTCGCTATGGCCGTAGTAGCCGCCGATCCCGATGGCGGGGACCGCGTCCCGATAGCCCCCCCAGAGACGGTATAACGGCTGCCCGGTGCGTTTGCCGAAGGCATCCCACAGGGCGGAGTCGATGCAGGCGGTGGCCTGCATCGCCAGGCGCCGGTCGCGCAGCTGATCGTAGCTGGGCGGCAGCATCGCTTCCCATGCGCCCTCGATGTTACAGGCGTCCCGCCCGATCAACCCCGGCGCCATCTCGTCACGAATGATCGCCATGATCAGCGCCTGCTCGTCGTCGGTATCGCCGTTATAGGCTTCGCCGACGATCCCGTCGCTGGTCCGAATGCGGGTGATCAGGGTGCAACGGGTGCGCATGCGGTAGAAGCTGCCGCGATACAGGCGCTCCAGGGGCACGCGGACTGGGATCACCTCAATGCTCTCGATTGTATCCATAGCCTCTTGTTCCCTCGCCACACGGCACATGAAACCAACGCACCACGGGCAGAGCGTCGCGGCGCCGGCTCCTGCCTCTGCTGGGCCATTGACGCCGTTCAGCAATCGAAACCGGAACCGTTCTTTCAGAGCATACGCAGACCGCTCCCGCCTGTCAAGGGCATGGCCCGGTCACGGTGGGCTGTCCCTGACCCGTCGACCGACGGTCTGGCATGGAGCCGTCCCGCCCATGTGCCTACCCCCGTCGCGGAGGGGTGCCGGGGTAGGGCACAATCGAATGGTTGCCGGAATTGATTCCAGGAACGATGCGTAGTTCACCACGGGATCCGGCCAATACGCCCTGCTCCTGGGCAGCTCCGGAAAACGGCCCCGTGCATAACGCTCTGTGAAAACCAGGCTGTTCGGGGTACAGTAACCGCCATGCGATTGAGCGAGATCCTCTCCGTCAGGGGCATTGCCGCCCAGTGGTTTCCGATCCTGGTGCATAGGGTACATCTCGGGACGGCCGGATCGGCCGACCGAGTACGGCCCGAAGAGGCGCTCTGGTGAACGACACGCACGTCGGCGAGAACATCGCCTGGCAAGCCCGGTCGATCATCGCCTACGCGCGCACGCTGCTCGCCGGTTGCGGCGAGGGCGGATTGACCGCTCACACCGGCCCATACACCCAGCAACTGGACGAGGCCGAAGCACGGATCCTGATCGATCCGTCCGGCGCGCGGGCGAACGCCGAGGCCGTGCTGGCGGCGATCGAACAGGTCGCGCTGCCGGGCGGGCATGCCATGGATATGGTTGACGTGTTCGTAGCTCAGTGGCGTTCCTACGTCGCGCTCCGCAACGCCCAGGGTGAGCAGGCCGGCATTCCGCCCCATAACGCACTCCTCTTCGTCTGGGAAGATCGAACCGCCATTCCACCTGAACGCACGCTACGGATCGTGACCTGTCTGCTTGACCGTGGCGATGCCCCGCCCTTCACCCTCCCCACCCAGCTGCAGGAGCGGAAGGATGACGAGCTGATTCCCTGGGAACAATGGCGCGCCGAGGAACTCCGGCAGGTAGCCGACACGCCGTGGCCGGTACTCCATTACCTTGCTCTCTACGTGAACAGCGAGACCCTGTGTTGGGACGCATCGCCTAGCTTTCCCCTGCTCGACGGCGTACCGGACGTGCGGGCGCTGATCTACGAGCCATCGCAGTGGCTTACCTGGCCGCGGCCGGGGCTGGACTCGCCGGCTGACGGGCTCGGGAGCGAGACGGAAGGACCCCGTTCGCAGGGAAGGCCCAGCACCTATATCTCGCCCCTCCAGGGGCAGGATACCCTGACCATCGCGTCCAGCACCCTGTTGCCGCTGACCTTCCGCGCCATCCGTGCTCCCCAGCTCTGGCAGCGACCGGGGAATGGCCTGCCGCCGTACTACGAGGAGGCGGGCGACGGCGCCGATCAGGACCAGGCGGTGCGGGTATTCATCCATCCATCGGACGGTCGTTCACCGCTTACCCCAGAAGAGGAGGCCGCCTCCTACAAGGCCGTGCTGCAACTCGACGACGACAAGGTTCGGGCCTTCGCGATCTGCCTGGGGGCCTGGTTCGCCGAAACCAGCGGCGGTGACCCACGGCTGCCCAAGGTGCGGCTGGACGCGAACGCGATCCTGGCCTATCAGGGAGTCAAGCAGCACGAGCGCGCGTACCGGCGCGACCAGAAGGAAAAGGTGGCGCGCGACGTGTGGGCCCTGTCCGGCATCTTTCTGCGAGGCCCCCAGCAGGTCTACGACAGCCGGGGCCGGCCAAAGACCGTGATGGTGCGCTCTCGTCTCCTTGAGGTCGAGCAGGAGGACGAGATCAATCTGTTTGGCGAGGAAATGCCCTATGCATTCCGTGTCGCGCCGGCATCGTGGATCAAGCCGCTCCTGGAGGACGGCACCCGGTACGTCGCCACGCTCCTGCACCCGGTGCTACGGTACAAGCCCCACCAGGGCGTGGAGAAGATCGCGATGCGGTTGGGTCTGCACCTGGCGCTGCATTGGCGCTTCCGGGCGGCGCACGGCAACTACGAGCAGCCATGGTATATCCGCACCCTGCTCGACAGTACTGGGATTCAGATTCCCACCCACCGGGAATCGCGGCGGCGGCTGATGGAGGATTTCGAGCGTGCGCTCGATCAACTCCAGGCCGACGACGTGATCGCCAGTTGGGAGTACGGCAAATTCGCCGAGAACGAGAATCCCCATCGGGTCTTTGCCGAATGGCTCACCCGCACCGTGGTCGTCACTCCGCCATCCAAGGTGATCCAGCAGTACGCGGAACTGGCGCCGCGCCGCCGGCTGGAGATCGCCGCCGCGAAACGCCGGCGCAAGACATCCAGGGATCACTAGATAGACCTCAATGTGAGGTACCGCCGCCATCCGGTGTGACGCCCGACCGTTAATTGTTCTCTGGCGGTGCCATGCGGCGCGGCAAGCTCGCGGATCACCATTGCCAGGGCGCGCCGCCATGCGGTGTGACGCCCAGAGCCGCCGTACGTGGTCAGGGTAGGCACGGCTCCGCGCGTGATTCACGTCGAATCCCCTACCGGTGTCGTGCCGCCATGCGGTGTGACGGTGGCCGCCATGCGGTCTCCCGCCGCCATCCGGTGTGACGTGAGCAGGGGCAAGAAGCATGGTTGGCTGGCGCCTCCGCGGCGCCCACGAACCCAATAGGCCGCCTTTATCGCGTGAGATACGCAGCCGGCTGACGCACCAGGAACCCGCCGCCACGCGGTGTGACGGTTTCACGTGCCAGGCGGCGGCGCCGCCACCTGGTGTGACGCGGGTCCAGGCTTCTCTTGAGGTAGCCGCCCCTACGGGGCGGGATGCATGCATGTGGTCGTCCCCCGCCTGCCGCCATCTGGTGTGACACCCTGAGTTCCCCGCGCTCCAGTCCCATCGCTACCTGGAGTAGCGCCGTGCTTCGCGCTTTCCCCGCCTTGCCGCCATGCGGTGTGACGCCCCGGCCTCCATAAGCTGTGACGGATGCCGCCGGTGGCTGTGACGTTTGCCGCCACGCGATGTGACTCTCCACCAGAGTAAATCTCGCCGCTAAAAGATCTACTAGATCTAGCCCGATCCGCGGCCCGAGGTGGTTGTTCGCTGGTATGCCATGCTGGCGAGGATCGGAACCGCGCCCCGGAAAATCCGGGCGCGACGCGGAAAGGGGATCCGCCGATGGCATGTACAACGGCGCAAGCGCGAAACATACCAGACCTCACCACGACCGGCCAGACATCCACGAAGCGACACGATGTCCTCAAACAAGGCTTTACCGCCGTGCCGAACGCGCTGCTTCGTCACCAAGCTCGCCTGGGACTGACCGCGACGGAGCTGGTGGTACTGTTGCAGATCTGGTCCTATTGGTGGGAAGAGCCTGTGCTGCCCTACCCAAGCGTGTCCACGCTCGGGAGCGCCATGGGCGGCGGCGAACGCCAGATCCGCCACTTGCTCAGCGGGCTGGCCCGTCGCGGGCTGATCCGGATCTTGCCCCGTCACAGCGCCGCCGGCGCCCAGGTCAGCAACGCCTACGATCTCGGCCCCCTCCTCGATCGGCTCTCGGCGGCCGCCGAGGAGGGGGCGTCACCGAAACCCGAGGCAGAGTCGCCGCGCTCGGCCGCAAGGGTGAAGGCCGGCGCGGGGGAGCCGGTGCAATCGGCGCCATGCTCCCCCCCGCGGCCCGCAACAGGGGATCAAGACCTACCAACTGAAATACACAACGAACCAGACCCGACGATCGACGAGCGCATACCGGCACGAGCAGCTTTTCGGGCTCGTCCGTCTTCCGGAGTTCGGCCGTTGAGGTCTCGGTCTGGCGAGCCGGACGCGGAAGATCCCCTCATCCGGCGTTTGCATGGTCTTGGCCTGGGGAGTCGTGATCGTGCTCCAGCCGCCACGGCCATGCGGATTCGCCGGCTCCGCGTCCGGGGCATCGACGACGCCAGCTTGCTCCAGTTGCTGGATGAAGCGGTCACGGCGCTGACCTCGGATGTCGAGCGCCCGGTGCCCTACGTGCTGGCGGTGCTCGAGGATCTGGCGGCGACCTGGAAGCCTGGTGGGGAAAACGCATCGTCCCCCGCTCAGCCCCCCACGCTACCGGGGCACGTCACCGCTGGACGTGCCTTGCCCTCGGTTCCAGAGGAGACTAAGGAGGTTGACTCAAATGGCACTCCCACCACCTTGACCACCGGCTTCCCCCCTTCGGCTCTCTGGCAAACCCTGCTCCGCCACCTGCGCGGCACCCTGGCCCCGAGCGTTGTGGCGCGTCTGGC
>JANWHO010000063.1 GCA_025450375.1 Chloroflexota bacterium | reverse complement strand
GCCATCCAGCAGTCCTCACTCCCATCAGTGTGCGCCGATCCTGGGCCTACCTCGTCGGCCAAATGGACGGTGATGGGGCAAAAAGTAGCCTCAGCCTGCCCGTGAATGGCGCCTGATGGGCCAACGGCGCCAAGGCCCGGCCTGCTTGGCCGGGCAAGCGTCACCCGCACTAGGGCACTTTGATGCTTGGCTTCCTCCCTTTGGTGGATGCCTCGCCAGTCGCGTGCCATCATACTTACCGAGAAAGCATTTCGCGGGAAGTTCGCATCGCCAAGGTACGATCCCCGGTGTCGCGGCACGCTAGAGTCGGCGTGGGCGGAATAATCACTAAGGAGACGAGAATCATGCAAGGCGACGAGTTCCGCGGCCTGGCCGTGGTGAGCGTGCAGCAGGCACAGAATCTGGGGACGGTCGAAGATCTTTTACTTGATCTGACGAAGCACCGGGTCGCGGCGCTGCTGCTGCAAGGCGGCCTGTTCCGCGGCGGCCCCATGGTGCGATGGTCGGACATCCGCTCCATCGGTCGCGACGCCGTAATGGTTGATGACAGCAGCGCGGCCATCCCGACCGCCGAGCAGGATCAGGTGATGCGCCTTGCCAATCTGCGCGACACCCAGGTGGTGGGGGATAACGGAGAACTGGCGGGTACGGTGGCGGGCGTGGAGATCGACCAGGACACGGGACAGATTACCCACTACGTGGTCAGCGCCCCCGAGGGCGGCGGTCTCTTTCATGCCGCCCCGCGCTTCCGGGTGCAGCCGGAGGCCATCGCGGGGATCGGGCCAAAACTGATCACCATTAACGCGAAGGCGATTGACTTCCAACGCACTGAGTGACCTTTCGCCGGTCGGGGATCGATACTTGTCAGCCGTCAGGAAAGTCCTTCACGGTGTTACCCTGAATGGAGCGAAAGGATAACTTGATGGCTGTACAGGAATCTCTCCCAGAGCACGCGCGAAGGGCCGAGGACACGCTCGGGCCGGCGCCGTTTCAACTTGAGCGGCAGAGCATCGTCATGCGCCCTGATCCAGACAATCCCAATGAAGCGGGTGGGGTCTTGAATCCTGGAGGCGTCCGGACTCCCAGTGGCGACTATCTGCTCTTCCCGCGGCTGGTGGCCTTGGGGAATTACTCGCGAGTCGGACTGGCTCGGGTGATCCATGACAGCGCCGGGGTTCCCCAGGAAGTTGAGCGGCTGGGAATCGCCCTCGAACCCGAGGAGCCGTACGAGCGCAACGACTGGACTGGCGGCGGCTGCGAGGATGCCCGCGTTAACTACGTCGAATCACTGGGTACCTACGTAATGACCTACGCCGCGTTCGGTCCCGATGGGCCGCATAGCGCGATGGCGATTTCCAAGGACTTGATGTCCTGGACCCGGCTCGGCTTGATCGAGTTTGCCCCCATCCTGGGCACTGACATGAATCGCTATACCAACAAGGACCATATGCTCTTCCCCGAGGCGGTCGTGGGACCGGACGGACGTCTCTCGATCGCCCTCATCCACCGGCCGGCCTATGAGTACTGGGCCGGTGATCTGGCAACCCATAATCGGCCCTTGCTGCCGCCGCCGAACGTCACTGATCCGCGGTGGTCGATCTGGATCTCCTACTGTCCCCTGGAGGAGGCCGATTGGGCGAATCCCCAGCCTGGGGTGGTGCCAAAGCCGCCAGTGTTCAGCCATCATCAGGTGCTGCTCGCGCCATTGGAACAATGGGAATCAGTGAGGATTGGCGCCGGTACGCCGCCGATTCGCCTGGCCGCCGGTTGGCTGATGTTTTACCACGGGATCGAGGCCATTCCCAGTCATGGTCTCATGCCGACCAACCGGTACACGGCGGCGGCGGTTTTGCTGGATGCGCAAGATCCGCGGACGGTGCTGTATCGGTCGCCCAGTCCGGTTCTTGAGCCGGCCCTGCCCGAGGAAGTCTTCGGCGTGGTGGGAAACGTGGTGTTTCCCACGGCGGTCGACCAACATGATAACTACTTGGATGTCTATTACGGGATGGCCGATGACTGTATTGGGGCTGCCCGTATGACAATCAGCTAGTAGGGCTTGGCGGCACTCGGAAAGGGCACCCCACGAGGGTGCCCTGACACCAGGCGGCCCGCTTGCGCCAAGCTGTACCAGGATGCCTACGGGTGGACGTCGAGGATATTCCTCGCTCCCGCCGCCACGATACCCGCCAGGACAGCCTTCACAAGCAAGCTATCCAGGATACCGGCCTCCCGACTCAGCAACTGGTCCAGGACGCCAGGCTGGCGTTGCTGGATGCCCGCCAGGACATGGGCCAGCATTTCGGGGTCGCGGAAGACTGCCGCCGCGCCTTCGCCCTCTAACTCCGGAATGCGCATCCCGTGGTCCTCCGCCTGCTGATGGACGTACTGCCCAAACAGGATACGGTTCAGTGGCGAAAAGCGGGCCAGTGACCAGGCTGCCGCCCGCTCGAATTCCTCGGCGCTCAACTGAGGGGCCATGGCTTGATAGCGGCCTACCACTTCCTGGTCGGTATACCCATCCCACGCCGCCCCTCTTTCATACCGCGCGGCAAAGTCCCGGTAATCGCTTCCGAATGTACGCTTTACGAGTACGGTATCGATTGCGTTCACGATTGTCCTCCCGACTTTAGATTCGTGCCCGTCCGGGCTACACCCCACACACTAGGGAGCCTGGATGAGACGACGATGAGAATAGTTGTCTTTCAGTTGGCGAAGATGGAAACGTGGAGGAGTATGATTACCTTTGCTATAGTATTCTGGGCCGTGGCGGCGTCACTGCCTACCTTCGATGGCGAGGTCGCCTGATACGTTACCATGGCTGAAGGGCACCGCGGGGGAGGAAGACTATGCATATCCTTCTGGTAGAGGATGATCAGCGTATCGCGGAGTTCGTCGCGAAAGGCCTGCGGGAATCCGGCTACACGGTGGCCGTGGACCACGATGGCGAGGAGGGCTATCTCGACGCGCTCCTCAACCCCTATGATCTGCTCGTGTTGGACATCATGCTGCCCACCATGGATGGCATCAGCATCGCGCGTAAGCTGCGGGCCGCCCGGAAGACCACTCCCATCCTCATGCTCACGGCCCGCGATAGCGAGCGGGACAAGATTCTCGGCCTTGATACCGGCGCCGACGATTATCTGACCAAGCCCTTCGCGTTCGGTGAGTTCCTGGCCCGCGTCCGTTCCCTGCTGCGCCGGGAGACGATGACTCGGGCCAGCGTTATGCAAGTTGGCGACCTGGAATTGGATACGGCGGCGCGGCGCGCCCGCCGTGGCGGCCAGGAGCTTGCCCTTTCCGCTCGTGAATACGCGCTCCTGGAATATCTGGTCCATCACGCCGGGCAAATACTCACCCGCGAACTGTTGGCCGAGCATGTCTGGACCGACGCCGACGTGGAAAGCAACGTGATCGATGTCTACGTGCGCTATCTGCGGGCCAAGGTGGACGCGCCCTTCGGTACCCCGCTCATCCATACCGTGCGCGGGGTCGGCTACACCCTGCGCGCTCCCTGAACGGCCAATGTTCGGCGACGCCCGCCTCCGCCTCACGCTCTGGTATCTGGCCATCCTCGCCACGATCGTGGCCGTGCTCAGCTTGGTTATTTACCGCATCCTCATCAGCCTCCAGAATAATGAACTCCTCGCGCTTGGCGTGGCGCCACGCCGGGGCATCGCCAGTCTATTCGCTCGCGATGAGGGAATCCTGGCGGTGCAGATTCTCGCTCTTGACGCTGGGGTGCTGATTTTGGCCGCTTTTGGCGCCTATGTGCTGGCAGGTCGAACCCTGGCCCCAATCGAGCAGGCCATGGACCGCCAGCAGCGCTTCGCGGCTGCTGCCTCCCACGAACTACGCACTCCGCTTACAGTCCTACGGGGCAGTATGGAGGTCGCGCTGCTCAATCGGCGCACCCCGGAAGAGTATGAGGACATCCTTCGGCGAGCGGCCGCCGAGGCAACCCGCATGGGCGATCTGGTGGCCGATCTGCTGGCCCTGGCACGCACACGGCACGATGGAGAAATGCTCTCACGCGATCTCCTTGATCTGAGAGACATCGCGCGGGAGGCCGCGGAGGGAATCCGGCCCCTGGCGGAACACAAGCACCAAAATCTGGAGCTGGAGCTGGAAAAGGCCCTGCTGGTCCAGGGTGATGCCCTCAAGTTGCGCCAGGTCGTCAGCATTTTGCTCGATAACGCCGTGGCCTATACGCCGGCGAAGGGCACCATCCGCCTGAGTGGACACCGCGACCGTCACCACGTCATGCTGGCGGTTCGCGATACCGGGCGCGGCATCGCGCCGGAACACTTGTCGCGCCTCTTTGAGCCGTTTTATCGGGTGGATTCCGCGCGGGGCGGCGAATCCGCGCACACCGGCCTTGGTCTGGCCCTCGCTGCATGGATCGCCCGCGCCCACCATGGACAGATCGCGGTAGAGAGCCAAGTAGGAGTGGGGACAGTGTTCTCGCTCACGCTTCCGGCGGTAACGGGCTGATCAGGGAGGATTTTCAGTTCTTGATTCTTTGATGATGCTTGGCGTCCGCGCGCTTCCGGCTAGGCCCTCACCGGAGATGCATATGGGGGCCGGCCGCAGGGTGGTCCTGGACCTTCGTGGACCAGGATGGCGAGGACTGCTGCTCGTGATCCGCCTTCCCGGCGCCGAGAGCGAGTACGTGCTTTATCCGCGCGCGGATATGGTGACTGGCGGCGCCGCGCCCGGAGGAGGCAGCCCTCTGATCTGAATCGTTCTTTTCGCACCGAGGCGCCGCCTCGGTTTTAGCTCGCCTTCCGCCGGATCGACCTCGTCGTTAGCGGCACGGCGGCCACCGGTTGACTTTGGAGGACAAACTGGTGAATGGCCGCGTCCAGGCCGGCCGCAAGTTGGGACAATTCCTGCGCCCCACCGGCGATTTCCCGGACCCCCGCCGTCTGCTCCGCGAGCGCGGACGTGGCGTCGGCGGCTCCAGCCACCGTACTGGCGCTGAGTTGGGCGATTCCGCCAATGGCGGATGTTGCCTGGCTGGTACCCTCGCGCATTGCCAGAGCGGCCTCGGCCGTGGAGGCCGCGACGCTCGTCACGGCGCCGGCGGCGCCATTGACCGCGTCGACTCGTTGCGTCATGTGGTCGATGGCGCGGCCAATGCCGCCTGCCTGGGTGCTGGTTTGCTCGACCACGCCCAGGATACTCTGGAGGGCCGATCGCGCCTGCTGACCCAGGATCGTGCTCTTCTCGACTTCCTGGCTGCCCATTTGCATGGCGGTAATTACCAAACCGACCTGGTCCTGGATGGCCGCGATCCGCTGGGTAATCCCTCGTGTCTCATTGCTTGCCCGCTCGGCGAGCTTCCGCACCTCACTGGCGACCACGGTAAAGCCCTTCCCATGTTCCCCGGCCCGCGCCGCCTCGATGGCGGCATTCAGGGCGAGAAGGTTGGTCTGGGCCGCGATGTCGTCGATGGCCGCTACGATGACCCCGATTTCCTTGCTGCTCCTCCCGAGCGCCTCTACCTGCTCCACCCCGTGCAGTACGGCGGTTCGCACGCCGTCTATGCTGTGAATCGTCTCGTCGACCGCGACCCCGCCCTGGCGGGCGGTGATCGCGGCCGTGCTCGCGGCCTCAACCACCGCTTGCACGTCGCCGGTCGTCCGCGCGAGCGCGTCCCGCAATTCCGCCACCACCTCGTCCACATGGCCAAGGGCTTTCCGCTGCTCCTCGGTGCCGGTCGCCACCTTGGTGACGATCGCCGCCAGATCGCCCATGCGCCCGGCGGTGTCCGCCGCCCGGTCGCGCTGGCTGTCCGCGTCGGCGGCCACCGAGTCAATGGCCTGAGTGATACGGGCGCTCGTGTGGTTCATCCGCTCGGTGGTATCGGACAACGCGGCAGCTTTCTCCGCAACTTGAGTGGCGGACCGCGCGACCTGACCAACCAGTTGACGGAGATTGGCAAGCATGGTGGCGAATGCCTTGCCCAGGTTGTCCTGCTCGCCCTGCGGCACAATTTCGTGGGTAAGGTCGCCTTCCGCGATAGCGTCCGCTACCCCCACCAGGGCCTGTTGGTGACCGATGATGGCGCGGAAAGATGATGCTACCTCGCCTACCTCATCGCCAGTAACCCGCTTGGGGAGCAGTCCATCCACCGCCGTGTCCCCATGAGCCAAACGCTTGGCCGCGTTGGTAATGCGTTGTAACGGGCGGACAATACTGTTTGCCAGGCCGAGCCCCAGGATCAGGCTGAGCAGGGCCAGCACGCTCAGGCCGGCGATCAAAGCAGTGAAGGTACGATTGTAGGTGTCCTGCGAGGATTGATACAAATCGTTTCCGTGATATTGCTGCGCGCCCATCAACCGGTAGGTGATGTCGAGCATGGTGTTCAGGCGATCATTGAAGAGCGTGGTGAGGCCGTCGATGGCCTGCTGGTGGCCCTGGCGGGAGGCCAGACTTTCGGTGAGCATGCCGTCGCGTACACTCAGGAAGTTCTGCCAGGCGGTTGGCCACTTGGCCAGCAGTTGTTGCTGGTCGGCATCGCTCGCGTGCAGTTGGTAGGCCGCGATTCCCCGTGTCATGGCGTCGTCGAGAGTTGAGATCTCTGCCTGGACCGCCAGATGGAGAATCTTCAATCCGTCGCCCAGACCCTGGCCGGAGCGGACCGTGGCGTCCTGGGGCCTCGGAGTGAGGACGAACTGGGTCACTAACTGCCGCATTTGATCCAGGTTCTCGCTTACCTGGGCCAGGGCAATGGTCGGGGCCAGACGCTCTCGGTAGAGGACAGTGGAATTCGTGTTGTTCGCGCGGAGGGCGGCGATCGCCACCAGGCACAGCACGACCACGGGGAGGAAGATGCCGGCATTACCGGCCAGGAGCTTGGTTCGTAATTTCATGATACCACCAAAATCCAGGCTTCCATGGGATCGCGGTCAGGGTAGCCGGAGGCGCTGTCGTCCCTTGGAACCACGACGTTCCAGCCTCCCACCTGTCCTACTACCCTGGTATGGATGGAGCAGTAAATGTGATAGAGCCCAGGCGCGGTGAAAGTCACCTGCCTCGTGGCGCCGCCGATCCCAGGTTCCCCGGCCGTGCCCAGCACCTCGAAGGCAGCGCCAGTGGGATCGTGTGGGTCGGTTACCATATTGTGGGCGTCGGTGTCGCCATTGTGGAGAAGTACGCTGCCGCCCACATGCACCACCGCGGCGTGCGGAGACATCAGGTCACGGAGCGCCGGAACGTGGATCGCGCTGTCATAGGGGATGCCCGCGTTACCAGGCACGTAGATCCAACCCTGTAGGGGGAGATCCTGAGACGGCGCGCTGGGCAGTGCGTTAATCACGTCATTGTCGGCTTGAAAGTCTATCACATGGGCGGTAGCCCCATCGAAGTAATGATAAAGCCCCGGCGTGGTCAGAGTGAGGGCCGCGCTGCCGCCGCTCGGAACAGAGAGCGAGAATTGCCCCGGATCGTGAGGGGCCGACGTGATCTGGAGAGTCTGAGGCAGGGAATTGCTGAACTCAATTGACTGGCCGGGTTTAGCCAGGGCAATCCGCGGGGAAAAGGCGGCCACCGCCGGCGTGACCTCAATGGTAATCGGCGCCGCCTGGGTGACCACGGGATGCAGCCAGACGAGGCCGATAGCGGTGATAGGCACGACTACCGCAAGGATGAGGAGGAGGCGAAGCGATACCTTTTGGGGCATCGGCTATCCAATCCGAGAACGCGCGACCGCGCCAATCACTGGTTCCTGGCTCACGCCGTTTCTCACCATAGTCTTTCGGCGTCATTAGCAAAATCAGGAGACCCTGGTGTCGCCGAGGACGTATTTTCTCCTCAGCGGTGGCTCCGTACTAGCCCCGTTCCCCCTGGCAACCACCCGATTGGCGGATGAAGCCCGGCGGGTCGGCGGGCAAAGTAGAGGTAAGGAGGACACCAAGATGAGCGATCGAGAAAAATCTCCCCTTGAACGCTTAAGCGCTAACCCACCAACGGCGCCAAAGGATCCAGACCTGGAGGAGTCCGCTTCCAATCCCGTGCCGTTGAGCCCCACCGACCCCCGGCATCGGGTTCCAGACGAGGATCAAGAAGATACCGAGGACGCGGGCAACCTGCTTGGTAGGCTCGCGGGGAGGCCGACAGGCGCCAAGCAGGATCCAGGGAAGACGCCATAGCGCACCGTCTGATGTACGAGTTCGGTGCCATTGTAAAGAGGAGGAGCCCGGCATGCCGAGGATCAGTACCGGTCGTATCGTGGAGAGTCTCCCCTGGCTCGACAGCGTGGCGTCCGTTCTGGGAAATGCCCTGGCGCCAATACTGGGACCGGCGGGGGACGCTCGGGTGAAGGACGCCCTGTATGGGATCTGGCTCGGCCACCCCTTGCATCCGGCGATCGTGTCGATGCCAATCGGCTTCTGGACTTCAACCGCTGTCTTTGACCTGTGCGGAAGGGAATCCGAGGCGGACCTTACCCTCCAGTTGGGCTTACTCACCGCCCTGGCGGCGGCAGCTACCGGCGCGGCGCAATGGCAAGACACACGGGATATGGTCAAACCGCGGAGACTGGGTGCCCTGCACGCCGCGCTCAACCTGGGCGCCGTGGCTGTCTATGGGGCATCGTGGTGGTTGCGGGCCAAAGGTTCCCGGAAGGCAGGGGTCGCGGTCGCGATGACTGGCCTCTCACTGGTGAACGTTTCGGGATGGCTGGGCGGCGACCTGGCGTACGTCCTGGGAATCGGGGTGAACCGCACCGCTTTCGAGGCAACCCTTCCCAATTGGACTGACGTGCTCGACGACGCCGCGGTGGCCGAGGGAAGCATGGTGAAGATTCAGCCAAATGGCATGCCGATTCTGGTGTCACGTCAGGATGGAACGGTTTGCGCGATTGCCGCCACCTGTAGCCACCTTGGCGGACCGTTGGACGAAGGCACCATGGACGGGCACACGGTCACCTGCCCGTGGCATGGATCAACTTTCGATGTCCGCGATGGGAGCGTCGTTCACGGGCCCGCTACCACTCCACAACCCTGTTACAGGGTCCGGGTCAAGGATGGAAAAATAGCTGTACGCTCCG
>JANWHO010000062.1 GCA_025450375.1 Chloroflexota bacterium | reverse complement strand
GGCTGGGTCGCCGGCGCGATCACCCGGAGCTACCCGCTGGCCATGCCCCAACCTGGCTGGGCGGAACAAGATCCCCAGGAGTGGTGGATCATTGCCTGCGCGGCGATTCGCGCCCTGCTCGATGACACCGGCGTGACTCCAGCGGCGGTGCGCGCGATCGCCGTGGGCGGTCAAATGCACGGTACGGTGCTCCTCGACGACCGGGGAATGCCGCTCCGTCCCGCGATCATCTGGCCGGACGGACGGACGGCGCGCGAGAGCGCCCAGGCCGAGGAGGCCCTTCGCGCGCGCCGGCTCCTCGGCCGCTTGGGCGGCGGCGTGTCCCCCGGCTTCATGTTGGCTTCGCTCCTCTGGTGCCGGCGCCACGAGCCAGAACGCTGGCGCCGGGTACGCACGGTGCTCCTCCCGAAAGATTATCTGCGCTTCCGCCTCACCGGCTCTCTGGCGACCGAGCCAAGCGACGGGAGCGGTATTCCCTTGATCGACCTGGAGAGTGTGGGAGGGCCCGACCCGACCGGCGCCAATGCCGGCTGGGATTGGTGCTTTCCCGCCCTCGAAGCCCTGGATCTCTCGCCCGCCCTGCTCCCGCCCCTCCTGGCCTCGGCGGCGCCGGCCGGCCTGATCACGCCCGCGGCCGCACTCGCGACCGGCCTGATCGAGGGCACGCCGGTACTCTGCGGCGGGAGTGATCAGGCCATGGCGGCCATCGGCGCGGGCTTGCTGGCGCCCGGCACCTTGCTGATCAGTATCTCTACCGGCGGCCAGTTGGTGACCCCGTTGGCCCGCCCGCTGGCCCGGCCCGAGCATGGGCTCCGTACTCTCTGCCACGCCATTCCCGGCGTGTACCTCGCGCTCGCCGCCACGCTCGGCGCCGGTCTGTCCCTGCGTTGGCTGCGCGAAACGGTGCTGGACGACCACACGCCGGGCGGAGACACGCGGCTTATGGATCTGGCGGCGACCGCGCCCGCCGGCGCCGGCGGGCTGCTCTTCCTGCCTTATCTGGCGGGCGAGCGCACCCCCCTGCTCGACCCGGACGCCAGCGGCGCCCTGGTGGGATTGCGCCTGGATCACGACCGCGCGCACCTGGCGCGTGCCGTGCTGGAGGGCGTGGCGTTCAGCCTCCGCCAGGCGCTGGAGCCGCTGCGGGCCGCCGGTGTGCGGACGGATCGGATTCTCCTGGCGGGCGGCGTCGCGCGGCACCCCCTGATGCGGGCGATCGTGGCCGCGGTACTCGGCCAGCCGCTCATTCCGCTCGCGACGGGCGAGCAGTCCGCCCTGGGAGCGGCCTTACTGGCCGCCACGCATCTTGGCCACTTTGCCGAACTTCAGGCAGCCTGCGATGCCACCGTGGCGCTGGAGCCGGCGGTCGTGCCCGATCCGCTGATGGTCGATCGCTATGCTGATCGCTATACGCGCTACCTCGGGCTCTATCCTTCCTTGCGGGCGGATATGCACGCACTCCGCCAGGGGGAATAAAGATGAGCGAAACCTTGAGCGTACGCATCCGCCGGCTCGATCCCGATCTCCCGCTCCCGGAGTATGCCTCTCCCGGCGCCGTGGGTTTCGATCTCTACTGCCGCGAGGAGACGGTCCTGGCTCCCGGCGAGATTGCGCTCCTCCCGACCGGGGTAGCAATCGCCACCCCACCCTGCTATATGCTGCTGGTCACCTCCCGTAGCTCCACGCCCCGCCGCAAGGGCCTCTCGGTGCCGCACGGAGTGGGCGTGATCGATCAGGACTATCGTGGTGACGGCGACGAGGTGCGCTGTCAAGTCTACAACTTCACTGCCTCGCCAGTCACCGTGAAGCGGGGCGAGCGGCTGGCCCAGGGCATCTTCGTGCGCGTGGACCGGGCCCAGTGGGAGGAGGTGCCGCGGATGGATGCCCCCACGCGCGGCGGCTTCGGCAGCACGGGAGCTTAGAGTTCCGGAAAAGCCGTTTTTCATAATGTGAATCGAAGCCGGGGACGCCAGTCCCCGGCTTCGATTCACATTAAGCATATTTCTCCCACACGGCGTTATGCCGCGCCCGATCGAAGAGGATGGAGAAAGGATCGCTGGGCCGGCGCGGCACGGTGCGCAGCCTCATATGCGCTTCCTCGGGAGTCTTGTTACCCTTCCGATGATTGCACCGCAAGCAGGCGGCCACGCAGTTGTCCCAGGAGGTGGCGCCGCCGCGCGAACGAGGCATCACATGATCGATGGTCAACGGCCCCTCGGTGTCGCCGCAGAACTGGCACATATGGTTGTCCCGGTTAATCAGGGTGCGGCGCGAGAGCGGCACGGTAAACCGCTCATACGGCACATGCACGTAATTGACCAGGCGGATCACCACGGGTGAGTCAAACGCCTGGCGCTCGGAGCGCAATTTGGCCGTGCAATCGACCTCGATCGGCTCGGCCTTTTGCTTGAGCAAAAGCACGATCGCCCGTTGGAGCGAGATAAAATTCAGCCGTTGATAGGTGGCATTCAAAACCAGTACGTGGCCCACCCTTCACCGCCCCCACCGCTTGCCCTCTCGGGACAAATAAAAAAGGCGCCTGACCATCTCGGCCGGGCACCTTTAAGGCATTCGTCCCCCTAGCGCAGGGAGACTATGCACGCTCTGTATCGGTTCCCGCCATTGAGTCACGCACCAACACCAGAGGGTTTGCGGCTCTGCCGGCATCCGCATCACAAGCCTCGCAGTACTGCTTTTGGTGATCAGACAGGTGTACCATTATTTTAGAGAGTGCTTCCCTCACCTGTCAATCGGGTTTACTGGCTACCCAGAGTCACAGGCGCTACAATTGACCGAAAAACCGGCGGCCTCGATTCCGCTGTCAGGCCCCAAAGAGAGGGGTTACCCGTTATGCCTCGCGCCCGTAAGAGTCCGCCAATTCTGGATCCCCATCTGCTGCGATTGGCGGTGTTGCCTCTGATCAATACCGTGATCTACCCCCAGATCGGGATCAGTCTCTATGTCACTCGCGAACCCTCCGCCCGTGCCGTGGAGGAGGCCAATTCGCGGAATCTCCCGATCCTCGTGGTGGCTCAGCGGAACCCCGAGCAAGAAGAGATCGGCCCCGACGATCTGTATACGGTCGGGACGGAGGCCACGGTTGGCCGCATCCTCAAGCTCCCCGACGGCCACACCAACGTGCTGGTCCAGGGCCAACGCCGGGTGCGTATCCTCGGATACGATCAAATCCTCCCCTTCCTGATCGCGCGCGTAGAGCCGATCGAGGAGAACATCGATAAGCCGATCACGACCGAGGCGCTGATGCGGGCCGTCCTCGCCCTCTTCGAGAAGTGCGTGAAGTCCAGCAAGAATCTGCCCGAGGACCACTACATCGCCGCCATGAACGTGGAGGAGCCTGGCCGGCTGGCCGATCTGGTGGCCAGCAGCCTCGATCTCTCCATGCCGCAGCGCCAGGATCTCCTGGAGACAATCGATCCCGCCGAGCGCCTGCAAAAAGTAATCATTCATCTCAGCCGCGAACTGGAATTGCTCGATCTGCAAAATCGCATCCACTCGCAGGTCCAGCAGGAGGTCGATAAGTCACAGCGAGAATTCTTCCTCCGCGAGCAACTGAAAGCGATCCAGAAGGAACTCGGAGAAACCGATAGCTTCACTAAAGATCTTGGGGATCTACGCGAGCGCCTGGATAGTCTCACCCTCCCAGACGTGGTACGCGAGAAAGCCGACGTGGAGCTGCGCCGCCTTTCCGCCATGCCGACCGCCTCACCGGAGGTGGGAATCATCCGTACCTATCTTGATTGGTTGTTGACCCTTCCCTGGACCAATCAAACCGAGGACAATCTCGATCTCAAACACGCGGCTCGGGTGCTGGATGAGCAGCACTATGGCCTGCCCAAGGCCAAGGAGCGCATCATCGAGTTCATGGCCGTGCGGAAGCTGACCGAGCGCATGCGTAGCCCGATCATCTGTTTCGTGGGGCCGCCGGGAGTGGGGAAAACCAGCCTGGGCCGATCCATCGCCCAGGCGTTGGGGCGGAAGTTCGTCCGCATCTCCCTGGGCGGCGTCCACGACGAAGCGGAGATCCGGGGCCACCGCCGTACCTACATCGGCGCCATGCCGGGGCGGATCATCCAGACCATGCGCCAGGCCGGGACGATCAATCCGGTGTTCATCCTGGACGAGATCGATAAGCTGGGCGCCGATTACCGCGGGGACCCTTCCTCCGCGCTCCTGGAAGTGCTCGACCCCGAGCAGCACGGCGCCTTTGCCGACCATTACCTTGACGTGCCCTTCGACCTCTCGAAGGTGCTCTTTATTTGCACCGCCAATATCCTGGATCCGATTCCTCCCGCCTTGCGCGATCGCCTCGAGGTGATCGAGCTTTCCGGCTACGTGGAGGATGAGAAGCTGCACATCGCCGAGCAGTTCCTCGTCCCCCGCCAGCGCGAGGAGCACGGGCTGAGCGACCGCGTCCGCTTCACCCCGGCTGCCCTGCACCGCATCGTGCGCGAGTATACGCACGAAGCGGGGGTGCGCAACCTGGAGCGGGAGATCGCCAATATCTGCCGGAAAGTGGCGCGCTCGGTCGCCGAGGGCGGCAAGGGCCTGACTATTGTCGGCCAACAGGCGGTGGAACGCTATCTGGGGCCGCCTCGCTTTTTCCAGGGCATGGGCGAACTGGAGGACGAGGTGGGGGTGGCCACCGGGGTGGCGGTCACCATGGCCGGGGGTGATTTGATGGCGATCGAAGTGGCGCTCCTGCCCGGGAAAGGCACCATGACCCTGACCGGCCAATTGGGCGATGTCATGCGCGAGTCGGCCCAGGCCGCGCTAAGCTACGCGCGGTCGCGGGCCAAGGAACTGGGGCTGGATGAGAAGTTCCACGAAACGCTCGATGTGCATATCCATATCCCCGCCGGGGCCGTGCCCAAGGATGGCCCCTCGGCGGGCATTACCATGGCCACCGCCCTGATCTCCGCCCTCACCCAGCGGCCGGCCAGGCGCGATCTGGCGATGACCGGGGAGATCACCCTCCGCGGGCATGTGCTGCCGATTGGCGGTCTGAAGGAGAAGGTTTTGGCGGCCCACCGCGGCGGTCTGAAAACCTTCCTCGCCCCCGCCAAGAATCGGAAGGATTTGCCCGATATCCCCCGCGACGTGCAGCGTGAGTTGCGTATTGTCTTTGTCGATCACATGGATATGGTCTTGCCCCTGGCTCTGGGCGATCATGGCGGCCTCAAAGTGGTGCAGGGTTAGACACTTTGCCGCCGTGACTCTTCCGCTCCGTCGATGGGCTGGGTATACTACAACCGAGTGTGCAGGGCGCCCCGTACCCTGATGCCGTGCCCGGTGCCGGAACCGGTCGTACGGGCACGATTTTGGATCCGTTTCTTGGGTCGGCAGGCAGCCCCGCGAGCCGGTTCACGACGCCTATACAGGCCTTGAGGAGGATGGCATGGCAGCGACAGCGGCACAGTCTCCGGGAACGGTCAGCCGCAACCGGTTCATGCTCGGGGTGCTCACCGTGGGCAGCACGGCGATCGCCCTGACATACGTGGGAGTCATACTCCGGTACCTCTATCCCAAAAGCTCCGACACACCACCCTTGAAGGTGGCTCTGAGCGAGGCAGGAGTAGTCGATCCGCTCACCAAGCAAATCCTGCCGTTCCAGAATGGGGTGGCCGGACCGTTTAATTATCCCACCGTGGTCGATAAGAGCGTGGTGGTCGGCGTGTTTATCGAGAAGATCAACGCGACTGGGC
>JANWHO010000061.1 GCA_025450375.1 Chloroflexota bacterium | reverse complement strand
GCCCACCAGGCCAGTGCCGCCAACCAGGCCGGCGAGGACCAGGATAAGGGCCAGTTGGCCGAGGAGCCGGGGTGAGCGGGCGATGAACCGTATATAGCGCAAAGGTGATCCTTTTGCATCAAGCAGGTGAGGCGTCGGCTATCACTTTACCCGCTTTACCAGGATCAAGGAACACCCCGAATGGGTGGTTCGCTTCCGTGGCGCTTCATCCGACGGATCGGACCGATCGGTCCGATCCGACTGGTCCGTCCAATCCACCGGGTCACGCGAGGCGGTACGCGCGTCTCGCCAATCCCAGGGCGCAGTCGAACGCCATCTCGGCGGCCTCTTCCCTCTCGATCAAGCCCCGGACGACCTGACCGGCAAGCCAATTCGCGCTCACCCGCCGCCACACATCGTGGCGGGCCGGGATGGAGCAGAAGGCACGGGTGTCGTCGTTGAAGCCCGCGAGGTTGTAAAGGCCCGCTGTTTCCACCACCGAATTCAGGAACTGGTTCATTCCCCGTACACTGTCGAAGAACCACCAGGGCGGTCCCAGAAACACGGCGGAATAAAAGCCCGCCAGGGGAGCCAGTTCACGGCCGTAGGTGCTTTCGTCGAGCGTGAAGAGGATTAAGCGGAACCGCGGATCGTTGCCATAGGCGTTAAGGAGCGCATGCAGACCCGCCGTCCAGTCGGTCCGCACCGGAATGTCGCCCCCTTTGTCGGGACCGAAACGCTGGAACACGGCGGCACTGTGGTCGCGGCAGCTCCCTACGTGCAACTGCATCACCAGGCCATCCTCCGCGCTCATTCGGGCAAACTCGATCAGCATGTGAGCGGTAAACCGGGCCGCGTCCTCCGCTTGCGCCTCACCGCGGAAGGCTCGCCCAAGCAGAGCATCGGCCTCGCGGGGGCCAAGGCGCTCGGTGTGCGGCGTGAGAGCGGCGTGATCGGTGGATACCGCGCCCGCCTGTTTGAACGACACCCGCCGCGCCTCCAGGGCCTGGATATAGGAAGCGTAGTCGACGATAGTTACCCCTGCCAACGTACCCAGGCGCTCGATGTTCCGGCCCCACTCAGGGTCAGCGAGATTGACCACCGCGTCGGGCCGGAAGGTGGGGCGGACCCTGCCGCCCCAACCCTGATTCCGCATGGCCAGGTGGTCCGCGAGGGTCGATGTCGCGGGGTCGGTGGTGCACAGCTCCTCGATCTGGAAGCGGGTCCATAGGGCGCGCGGACTAAACTCAGGGCGAACCAATCGCGCCTCAAGATGGTCGTAGATGGCTTGCGCGTTGGCGCCGTTCAGCTTTTCCTCAACCTCGAACACGGTAGTAAGCTCATCGCTCAGCCACAGGCCGGTCGGTGTTCCCCGGAACAGATAGAAGTGGTCGGCGAATCGCTGCCAGATGCGCCGGTGATCCGTCTCGACCGGTGTGCCGTCGCGGCTCGGCACCCCCAGATCCGCGAGGGCCACTCCCTGGCTGTGAAGCAGGCGAAACACGTAGTGATCGGGAATGATCAGGAGATCCGCGGGTGTGCCGAAGGTGGCATCTGGATCGGCTAGGAGGGCAGGATCCACATGGCCGTGCGGACTAAGAATTGGCACATCCTTGACCAGGGAGTACAACTCGCGCGCCTGCTCCCGTTGCGCCGGCTCGGCGTCGAAGCAGCGATCCGGTGAAAGTCTCCACCTGGTGGTCCCCATGTTTATTTCCTCTCTCGCCGTTCGGCGCCAACGGCCGGCAGTCGCGCTACGGGTAACTATACGGAGATCGCCGGCGGCGTGTCGATCTCGACCGCGTGAGGAGTCGTGCCTGGAACATGTGATCCACGTTGTGCCGGCTTTCCTGGGAGCGCGAGCGTCTCGCTCGCGCTCCCAGGCAGAGGCCATTGACATCCGCACCCCTCACGGGACCCGTGATCCCAGTCGTGGGATTGCGAGGTGACCCGATTTGGGGTATGTGTAGTGCGGCCCTACCCGCTCATTCGGCGCGATCCCACGACAGACAATCCAGGGAGAAGACCTAGCATGCGACCCGCGGCTCATGAAGCTTGATATCGATTGTCCGTCCCGCGCGCCGGCCGAGGAGTCCCCAGAAGGGGAGCGAGCGCGCCTGGAACTGCTGCTTAACACCGCGCGCGTTCTCGGATCAAGCCTGGATCGGGCGGGCATCCTCAACGCGCTAGCCGAGAGCATCATGAGCGGATTAGCCGCCGCCGGGGCATCGTTCACCGATATCGATGACGTGACTGGTACCATCCATTCCGTGATTCATCATGTGGCGCCGGGTCGCGCCTCCATGGTCACCAACTCCGAATGGACGCCGCTCGCCAGTTATCCGTTTCTCGTGCAGGTAGCTCGGAGCGGCGTCCCCGCCTCCGCGCACGTTGCCGATCCGGATCTGCTCGAAAACGAGCGCGCGTTTCTGATCACGCATGATCTGCGTTCCGAAGTCGTGGTGCCCATTCTCAGCAGCGGACGAGTTTCCAGCTTCCTCGAGGTGTATTGGGACCACCCGGATCCCATAGGCCCGCATACGGTCGCGGTTTGCGCCGCCATTGCCGAGCAAGCCACGGTGGCCCTGGAGAATGCGCGCCTGTACGAGGCCGAGGCGGATTTGCGACGACGGGCGGAGGCGCGCGCGCGACGGCTGGAGCATGTCCAGCGGGTCGGCGAACGGCTCAAGGCCGACCTGGACCCAGACGAGATCGCGCGCCGCGTGGTCGATGCGACACAGGCGGCATCAGGCTTCCGCATGGTAGTCCTCAATCTGGTGAACGAGCCGGATGAGCCCGATTCTCCCTGGCGCGTGGTCGCCACGACTGGAGTTCCTCCCGAGGGAATCGCGGTCCTGTGCGCCAATGCCTACAAAGTGTCAGACGTACGGAAGCTCTTCCGGCCCGAATTCCGCCTTTCCCGATCCTATTTCATCCCCCAGGAGTTGGGGCAGCATGCCATGGAGGACAACGAGGTGCCGAGCTGGTGGGCGGAGGCCAGGGAGCCCGCCCGCGACGGTAATGCCTGGCGCATGGGCGACGATCTGCTGGTGCCCCTTACCGAACGGGAAGAGAGCCGGCTGATTGGTTTCATCTCCCTTGATGACCCCGAGAGCGGCTTGCGGCCCGAGCGTGAGGAAGTCGAGTTGCTGGAGATCTTCGCCGACCAGGCGGTGGTGGCCCTCCGCAACGCCTACCTCCTGCGCCAGGCCCGGCAAGACGCGCTGGAGCGCGCCCGAACGGAAGAGATCGTGCGCGCCAGCGAGGCGCGGCTGCGGGCGGTCCTGCGCAGTTCACCGATTCTCCTGTTTAGCCTGGACGCCCACGGCCGCTTTACCCTGGCCACGGGCGGCGATCTTGGTTTGCTGGACATGCGGGCCGCCGATCTCCCAGGGGCCCTGATCGGCTCCGCGTTCGCCCACCGGCCGGAGATGGCGGCGCACTACGAAAGAGCCCTGGCCGGTGAGGCCCATAGCGTGACCATCGACGTTCGAGAGACCAGCCTGGAGATGCACTGGACGCCGCTCCGGGGCGAGGCCGGAGCGGTAACCGGAGTGATTGGGGTAGCGGTAGACGTGACCGAGCGGGTCGTGGCGCAAAGGGCCGCCGAGGCGCTTGCCCGGCTCCGCAGTGACTTCGTCGCCTCGGTCAGCCACGAACTGCGCACCCCCCTGACGGCCATCGTCGGCTATGCCGAGTTGTTGCAGTCCCGCTGGGAGGATCTTCCCGAGGAGCGAAGGCTGGAGCATATTTCGCGCATCGTGGTCTCGGCCAATCGCCAGAAACGCATGGTGGACGATCTGCTGCTGCTTGGCCGTATGGAATCGGGTGATCTGCACCCGAGGCTGGAACGCATCCTGGTGGCGCGGGCCGTAACGCGGGCCGCCGACGAGGTGCGGAGCAGCTATCCTGGGCAGCGAATCGACCTCACCGGCTCCGAGGATCTGATTGCCCGCGCGGACCTTGAGCGAGTGGTGCAGATCCTGGTCAATGCCATGGATAACGCGGCCAAGTATTCGCCGGAGGGCAGCCCAATCGCCGTCGCCTGGGCGCGAGAAGGCCGCGAGGCGGCGGTGCGCGTCCGTGACTGGGGTTCCGGTATTCCGCCGCTCGGGCGAGAACAGCTCTTCTCGCGGTTTGGGCGAATGCCAGGGAGCCGGACCCGCGCGGGGCGAGTGGGCACCGGTTTGGGACTCCATCTGGGGCGTCAGATCGCCGAGGCGATGGGCGGAAGCCTGGAGCTGGAGGAAACCAGTCCGGCCGGAAGCATCTTTCGTTTGCGGCTCCCGCTGGACCTGCCATAGCGCCGATCCGCCCCCAACCATGGTCCGCGACGCGGAACGGATCCGTCCGATCCGTTCCGCCACTTCCAGTGGATGACGCTTCACGTGGAGCCTGCTACCATCGGAAGGAAGCGGAATCCAGGCTAGGAGAGTAGATGATTCGTCGATACCTCGCGCTGCCGTTGCTCGCCCTACTGCTAATCATGGGTTCCGGGCCGGTGGCTCCCTTGGCGACGGCCACCGCGGTTACACCCTGGCATGATGATAGCCTTCGCGCGCGGGAATACGCGGCCGCCGAGCAGGTCTGGCATGCGAACCTGGCCCGCAACGAAGCGGTGGTCCACCCGAGTAGGGCCTATGCCGGGGTCTGGCTGCGCGATTCATTCTGGACTTTTCTCGGTCTGGGCAATGGGCCGCTTGCTCAGCGCGCCCTCAGTCACTTCGCCGGGCGGCAGCTTCCCGATGGTCAAGTGCCGACCCAGTTCACGACCTTTTTACGCGGCCCGCTCTATCGAGCGGACGAATCGACCTTGCTCTTCCTGATTTGGGCCAATTGGCAGGCGGATCAAGGGTATCCGCTGCGGGATGGGCATCGCCTGAAGCTGGCCCTCTCCTATGTGCGTTCCCAGGCGCGCGCGGGATACTACATCAGCCGGCCGGGGAGCTATGCCAGTTGGTTCGATGGGTTTCGCGTCCCGCGAGCCGACACCTTGAGCTACAATCAGGGACTTTACGCCGTGGCCTTGATGGCGGCACGGCATCTGCGGCTCGGCGTGGGGAGCCAGGAGATAGCGGCCGCGCGCGGCGCCTATCGCTCCCTCGCCGCCGGCCCAGATGGCTATCTCCGATTTAGCCGCCAGCTGGGCTACCACGACATCAGCGGCCTGGTCGGTGACTTCCTGGCCTATTGGTGTTTCCGACAGCCGATTCTGAGTGATAGTGCCGTGACCAGAACCCTGAATAGCCAACCGGCGTTCCAGAGCGGGTTCAAGGTAGTTACGGACGCCCAGGGCCATGCCTTGCCGTCCCGCTCGTTTGTCTCCCACTTTTTCGCGGGCGATTATCAAAATGGCGGTTCATGGCTCCTGTTCGATTATGTCGGCCTCGCCGACGGTTGCCTGCATGGGACGCCCCAG
>JANWHO010000060.1 GCA_025450375.1 Chloroflexota bacterium | reverse complement strand
GCGCGGGCCAAACTGGATGGCGTGACCCTGGCCGCCAGCGAGTCCTACCAGATTACGGACACGGACCTTAGCGCGCAGGCGCTCAAACTCAAACAGGCCAGAGTGGACGCGGTGATCATTTTCGCCATTCCCTCACCGGCTGGAACCTTTATCGGCACTGCTCGGCGGATTGGCCTCAACGCGGCGCTCCTCTCCAGTTCGATCGCGGCCCAGCCGGCCCTCCTCCAGGCGCTGGGTCCGGCAGGCGAAGGGGTGTATTTCTCGAACTTCGCGCCGCTTCCGGATTCCAAGGCTCCCGCGGTGGCCCTGTATCGCCAGGTGCTGAAGACGTATGGCACGCCGACCACCACGCCGGTCGGCCCATTTACCGAGGCCGGGGTGGGCGCGGCGGAAGTGTTTGTCGAGGGCATTCGGCGCGCCGGTCGGAACCTTACCCGACAGGGACTCATTCATGCTCTCGAAACCTTCCGCGACTACACGGGCTCCCTGTACCCGAAGCTGACTTACACGGCCACTAGCCACGCCGGGGTGCAGGGCGCCTACGTCATGCGATCACATAAAGGCGCCTTTGTCCAGGTCGCTCCTTTTGAATATCCCTCCTGACCAGGAGCGCGGCAGGGGTCCGAAATGAACGATCTGGCGCAGGTAGTGCTGTCGGGGCTGGTCACCGGTGGTATTTACGCGCTCTTGGCGGCAGGGCTGACCCTGATTTTTCAGGTAAGCGGAGTGGTGAATTTCGCCCAGGGCGCCCTGGCCGCCGTGGGCGCCTACACCTGTTGGAGTCTGGAAAATCAGCATGGGTTGGCCCTGGCCCCCGCGCTTTTGGTCACCGCGGCCGGCCTGTTTCTCCTTGGCTGCCTGTTGCAAGCAGTGATCTTGCGGCGCCTGGGAGGCGACCTTGCCTCCTCGGTGATCGTCACCCTCGGATTGCTCATCGTTCTTGAGGGCGGGATCGGGATCGTATTTGGCTATAGCCCGCCTACGACTCCACTGTCACTCCCGCTTCCGGTTGGGCAGTTCAGCCTTGGCGGCTGGTCTCTCAGCCAGCAGGAATTGGTCCTGGCGGCTCTTCCCATCCTCATTCTCGGCGCCTTCTTTCTTGGCCTCCGCTACACCCGGGTGGGAACATCGGTGCGCGCGGTCTCCCAGTCGGCGCGAGGGGCGCGGTTAGTAGGAATCCGCGTGGATCGGGTCCGCCTGGCTGCCTGGGGGGTGGGGGCAATCCTGGCGGGGGCGGCGGGCATCCTCATTCCTTCGGCCGGCACCACTCCCATTAGCCCCGGAATGGTCGAGCCCTACCTCCTCAGCGCCTTCACCGGCGCCGTAGTGGGTGGACTGGATAATCTACCAGGAGCCGCGGCAGGCGGTTGGGGCCTGGGGATTATCCAGAATCTCGCTTCCTATTACACTCCCACGCAAGTGACAAGCTGGGGGATCGGGAAAGACGCGGTCATTTTCGCGCTTTTGTTGGCGGTGCTGATGGCGCGACCGACCGGGCTCTTCGGCACCGCCGTACAGCGGAGGGTATGATGCCGCGACCCTGGCGGGGCGCCCAATGACCGCTTCCATCACGCTTAGGGTACTCGGCCGGCACGGCGCCGGGCGGCTGGCGTTGGTGGGGATTGCCCTGGCGGCGCTGGCCTGTTTACCGCTGATTTGTACCACCAGTTTCGCGGTCGGTTTTCTCGATCCGGCCGGTACCTACGCTATTCTGGCCCTGGGGCTCAATCTGCTGATCGGCGGTACCGGACAATTCTCGCTCGGCCACGCCGGATTCTTCGCGATCGGCGCCTTTACCGCCGGAATCCTGAGCACCAATAATGCGTGGCCATTTTGGCTGGCCATTCCGGCCGCCGGCGTGGTCGCGGGCGCCTTCGGCGGGGCGCTCGGTCTACCGACCCTGCGGCTGCTCGGCCCTTATTTCTCCATGGCTACCCTGGGTTTCGGCCTGCTGGTGGCCGAAGTGCTGGGCACGGCAAGTTGGGCGGGCGGGCGCACTGGGATTACGGTGAATTATCCCCAGGCGGGCTCGTATACCTTCGATGAATTGAGCTTCTTCTGGGTGATCCTGGGGGTGGCGATAGTCACTCTCCTTCTGGTGTGGAATCTCCGCCATGGCGCCACCGGGCGGGCCTTCGTGGCCCTGCGTGAAAGCGATTTCGCGGCGCGGGCCTGCGGCGTCCACCTGGCCCGCTATAGGGTGCTGGCCTTCGCGATCAGCGCCGTGCTGGCCGGGATCGCCGGCGCGTTGTTCGCCAACTGGAGCGGTTTCCTTGACGCCAGCAACTCCGTAACCTCCAGCACTTTTGGCCTCCCCGCCTCGGTGGCCTTCGTGGCCATGGTAGTGGTGGGAGGACTCGACAATACGTTTGGCTCGATCCTGGGTGCGGTGTTCATCACCGCTATCCAATACTGGCTGCAGGATCGGCCGGAGTTAGCGGAGACGCTCTACGGCGCCTGTATCGTGGCCGCGCTCCTGTGGGCCAGGGGTGGACTATCGGGACTGCCGGCCCTGACCCGTGCCAGCTGGCGGAGCCTGCGCGGACGGACCGCCGCCGGCGGCATCCATGGCTGACGCGCTCACCGTCCGCGACCTAACGTTGTCGTTCGGTGGTATCGTGGCCCTGGACCATGTGGACCTGAGCCTGGAGGCCGGTTCGATTGGCGGCCTGATCGGTCCCAATGGAGCCGGCAAGACCAGCCTGCTGAACTGCGTGTGTCGCTTTTACCAACCTCAACAGGGAAGGATTCTCCTGGGAAACCTCGACGTCTCGCGTCAGGCCCCACATCAATTGGCCCATCATGGCCTGGCGCGCACCTTCCAGCACACCGAACTGTTCCGGGCCATGACCGTGCTGGACAATGTGCTGGTGGGAGCACACACGCGCGGGAGGCCATCGGCAATCGGAGACGCGCTCCGCTTGCCCGCCGCGCGCCGAGCCGCGACCGCTCAAATGACCCTGGCGCGCGGCCTGTTGGAGCGGTTTGGCCTCACCGCCCAGACGGCGGCCCGCGCGGGCGCCCTCCCTCTGGGCCTGCAAAAAAGGGTCGGGTTGGCCCGCGCCCTCGCCTCGCGGCCAAGCCTCATTCTCCTGGACGAGCCTGCCGCGGGGCTGAATCCGAGCGAGAAGCGCGAGATGGCCGCCTTGCTCAAGCGCCTTAGGGAGGACTTTGATCTGACTCTCCTCCTTATTGATCATGACATGGACCTGGTCATGGGTCTCTGTGACCAGGTAACGGTGCTGGACTTTGGTCGCCGAATCGCCTGCGGGCCGCCGAAAGAGATCCAGCGCGACCCACGGGTGCTCGCCGCCTACCTCGGAGCCCAGTATGCGCCCACCCTCGGCCCGGAAAGTTGATGAACGGAGATCAGGCGAGTTCCAGCATGCTGGCCCAACCCTTGCTGAACGTGCACGACCTCAGGGTAGAGTTTGGCGGCGTGATCGCGGTGGACGGCTTGAACCTGTCCGTCCAGGCGCGCCAGACCGTCACTATCCTGGGTGCGAACGGGGCGGGAAAAACCAGCACCCTTCGGACCATTGGCGGCCTTTTGCGCCCTCGCCGCGGCCAGATCCGCTTTGATGGGCGGCGCGTGGATGGCGTGAACGCCGAGGAACTGACCAGGAAGGGCCTGGTCAGCGTGACCGACACGCGCGACCTTTTCCCACGTTTCACCGTGGAGGAAAATCTGCGGATCGGCGCCTTTACCCTCAAAACCAGCGAGTATAGCCGGAGGCGTGAAGAGGTCTTGGCTCTTTTTCCGGCACTTGAGCGCCTGGTCGAGCGGCCCGCCTGGACGCTTTCCGGGGGCGAGCAGCAAATGCTTGCTCTTGGCCGGGCCCTCCTGCTTCGCCCGCGCCTCCTCCTCCTGGACGAACCCTCGCTGGGCCTGGCGCCCCGTTTAGTCGAGAGCATTTTCACGGCCCTGGCCCGCGTATCGGCATCCGGGGTGGCGATCCTGCTCGTGGAGCAAGTCAGCGCCTCCGCTCTGGCTCTTGCCGAGTACGCCTACGTCTTGCGCGCCGGCACCGTGGTCCTGGAAGGACCAAGCGCGAGTATTCGGACCGATCCGCGCGTGGTTGAGGCATACCTTGGCGGGGGCGCCGGCCCGACCGGGGGAGAGCGGGAAGCCTGACCACGCCGCGGCGCGAAGATCCTATAGACCGCGCGGTCTGGCGCTGCTAGCCTCAGGGCATGACCTCGGCCACTTCGCAGTCACATGTCGTGGAGCTTGATGCCCTGCGTGGAATCGCCATCTTTGGCGTGGTGATGACCCATGTCGTGAACTCACTGGGGATGATGGGCAACAATCTGCCCCTGCTCAACCTGGATATCACCCAGTTCCTCAACACCGGCGGCCTGGGCGTGCAGTTGTTCTTTCTGTTAAGCGGCTTCCTGCTGACCACTACCGAAACACGCCGATATGCCAGGGGGACAGGCAACCTTGGCGGTTATGTACGCCGTCGCTTCCTGCGTCTGGCGCCCGCTTATTACCTGGCGCTGGCTCTGGCTCTGGTCTTCGCGCTCTGGAACCATAACTACCACCCAGCGATCAACCCAGGTTTGGATCTGGCGATCTACTTGTCGTTTCTGCATGGCTTGACCCTTGGCACCCACAGCGTCCTCGACCCCGCCTATTGGTCTCTCGCCTGTGAGGTAGTTTTCTATGCTTCCCTGCCCTTCGTGCTGCGCTTCGCGGAACCACTCCGCGTCCGGCTGTTCTGGTACGCGGGAACCCTAATTCTGGCCGCCGGGGTCTATATCTGGTGGGCTACGGTAGGCAGCGTCGAGATGCGCTTCTACTTGATCTTCCACCCCTTCGCGCACTTGCATCTGTTTCTCGCCGGATCGCTCCTGGCCGGCATGGCCGAGCGCCGGGCGCGCGGCGGCGGTTGGTCTGTACCTGCCGGCACGGGCGATTTCCTGCTCCTGCTGGCTCTGACCGGCATCACCCTCAATGCCTACATCAACGATCCGGCGCCGGCCCCTCAGGTGGTGTCGCGGCTGGGGACCGAAACCCTGGTCGCGGTCGGCTTCGCCGCCTACGTGCTGGGATCGCCACTGCTCAAGGCGATCCTGGCCTTGCCGGGCCTGGCCGCCCTGGGTCGGATCAGCTACTCGATCTATCTCTTTCACGGCCTGTTGATGGGACTGGCCGAGAAGGCAGGGTCGGTACGGCTCCTGCACCAATGGGCGACGGCGGGCGTACCGCACCTGGCCCTGTTCGCCGTCTATATGGCGGCCACCCTGCTGGTCGTGGTTCCCGTCTGCACCCTCACCTACTATTGGGTCGAGCTGCCGGGGATGCGCGGGTTTCACCGCTTGCGCCCCAGGGTACGCCTGTCTCAAGCCGCCTAGTCGATGGTTGCTCTCCCGTTCCTGCTACCGGACTAATGTGCGAGTGGCTGAGGCGTACCTTGGCAGGAACGCCGACTCCCCCTGGGAGCGCGGACATGGATCTCAATTCGCCAATAGAGTCATCCATGCGGAAGCGAGGGAAGCCTGAAAATGCGGTATCGTACGAGGTAGCAGGATTGCCGCGTTGGAAGCTTGAAGGAGACGACGATGTCTGAAGCAGTGATCGTGAGCGCGGTGCGCACCCCGTTCGGACGAGCCCGGAAGGGGAGG
>JANWHO010000059.1 GCA_025450375.1 Chloroflexota bacterium | reverse complement strand
GGGTACCGATACGTAGGCGTTGCAGCAAGGTATGGAGATCCGCCCGATACCGGGCCAGGGGCACCCGATCCATCAGGTCGTTGACCGCCAGCCATACGGTGATGACCCGCGGATGCGCGTCTAGGGCGACCGGCAGATCCACCAGCACCGCTTGATGCAGGGTAAGGCCAACCACCCCCAGGTTCACGAGTTTCGGGCGGCCCGGCAGAACGGCGGCGAACCGCGGAACCCATCCCTGCGCCCCCGGATCCGGTACCCCATAGCCGACGCTGTCGGAAGCGCCGATCGCCACATAGACCGGCAAGCCGGCATCCGGTGCCGTCGCGCGCCGAGCAATGAACGCCGCCGTGTCATGCGGTAGCACTGCACGGGCGGTGGACGCGGTAGGCCACCCGGATGCGATGAGGCCGCACGCGGCAAGCAGGAAGACAGGGACGCGGAAGGAGAAGCGGATCATCTCTACCAGTTGGGAAGGCTTGGGGAAAGAACGACTCTCTCATCGTGCCTGCCCGCGATAATCCCGTCCACCTGGCTCCGGTTTGTGTTTGATCTTGCGGCCCTAAAGCCTTACGATGGAGGCACCTAAAGCAAAGCGAGGCCAATGATGTACATGATTCCCCTCACACCAGAACGCAAGGCACAACTGGAAGAGTACGCCCAACGGCATGGCCAGAACGCCGCCGCCGCGCTTGATGACGCTCTGGCCGCCTACCTGGAATGGGAGCGGCAGGACTTTGAAGAAGCCATGCATGGTATTCGACAGGGTTATGAAGATGTAAGGGCCGGACGGACCAGGCCCGCTGCCGACTTCCTTACCGAGATGCGCCATAAGCATGGCTTTCCGCGTTGAGACGTCGGCCGCGGCCGAGGGGGACGCGGAAGATATTCTTGCTTGGTTGTTAGCGCAAGATGCTGGAGATACCGGTCTTCGGTGGTTTCTGTCACTTGAGAACGCGATTGCGTCTCTCGCCTCGTTTCCAGAGCGATGTCCGCTTGCTCCCGAGAATGCGTCCTTTCCCTTTGAAGTGCGCCACCTACTCTATGGACGTAAACCTCATGTATACCGGATCTTATTCACTATAGAGGGTGACACGGTATACGTTCTTCACCTGCGTCATGGCCGTCGTAAGCCAGTAGCCGAATAAACACCGTGGTTCACCGCCAGCTTCTTACTGCCTCCGCGTCACCGCGTCGCCGCCCCGCACGCGCATTTCCGCTACCGAGCGCGCCCAGGCCAGCACCCGGTCGGCATGACCGGCCGGGGCCGCAGGGTCAATATCGGCGATCGTTCTTTCGCCAGGAACCGGGTGCGTCACTACCACTGGCGGTACGGACGTTACCGTCCTTTTCCAACGCGCCAGGCTGTCTTGATTTTGTCGCAACTCCGTGAGCACCTCCCGCCAGTCCTCCCCTTGCCCGATCCGGCTGTACTGCCATGCCCTTCTTGGTGGATACTGAAGGAGGCGACCGCCGAATAACGTCCTCGCGAGGACATGGGAGGATAGAATGGCTACCGTCGCGCCCGCCGTCTCGCAACCCACGCGCACCCTGCCCGGACTCTATTATCACGATCCCGGTATTTTCGCCCGCGAGCAGGAGCGCATCATCGCGACTTCCTGGATCTGTGTTGGCCATGTCGGGAACATCGTCGACCCCGGCGCCTATTTTCTGGCCTCCCTTGCCGGCGAAAGTATTCTGGTGACGCGGGACCGGGAAGGGATAATCCACGCATTCTATAACGTCTGCCGGCATCGCGCCTCCCGTCTCTGCACGGAGGAACGCGGCCAGGTACACGCCAGCATTCAGTGCCGCTACCATGCCTGGACCTATGGCCTGGACGGGCGCCTGATCGGCGCCCCCTTCATGCGCGAGGATCCCAGCTTTGACCCCAGCCAACTGGGGTTAGTTCCGGTGAATCTGCACATCTGGGAGGGCCTGATTTTTGTTAACCTTTCGGACCATCCGGGATCGTTGGCCGAACAGGCGCCGGAAACCATGCATCCAAGGGTGCCCCGCTTCAACATCGCCGGCTTGCGGTCCGCCAAAACGCTGGTCGATGAGGTGAAGAGCAACTGGAAGCTGGTGATCGCCAACTATCAGGAGTGCGCGCACTGCGCGGTGGTCCATCCTGAGTTGAGCGCCAAGGTGCCGGACTTCAAGGCGGGCCTCAGCACGGGCGGGATCGAGGATGGAGCGGTGTTCGCCGATGGGGTGAAGACCCTTACCGCCAGCGGGGCCAGCAACCGCCCTCTCTTGCCAGGGCTGTTACCGGAGGATCATCATCACTATTACGGGATGATGCTGTTTCCCAATGTCTTCCTCGATATGCACCCCGACTATGTGGTGCTGGCCACCCTCCAGGCGGTGGCGCCGGACCACACGCGCATTGTCACCGAGGTCCTGTTCCATCCCGATACCATGGCTCAACCGGATTTCGATCCCTCGGACGCCATCGACTTCACCAATCTGGTCAATCAGCAGGATTGGGCGGTGTGCGAGTTGAGCCAGAGCGGCGTCGCCTCGCGCGCTTTCCGGGCGGGCGGCATCTACGGTCCGCACGAGCGCCACATTCGCCACCTCGATGATCTGGTGCTGGAAAAGCTGGGAGACCTACCGCCTGGGAAATAGCGTGTAGACCGAGGAGGGCTCGCGATGTCACGACCGATGCTTGCTCGTGATCCTGGCGCCGGTTCGCGGCTCGGCCGCGCCGTCGGCGCCCTGGTACTGGTCTTCATTCTCGCGGGCTTCGGATCACGGACGACCTTCGCTCGGCCCGGTCCCGCTACCCCCGTCGATACGGGCACGGTGACGGTGGCGACCGTGGGCTCCGCCACCGACCTCGACCCCGCCTCGAACCAGGACGATGCCTCCAACATGATGCAGCGGAATATCCAGGAAGCGTTGGTCCGGGTTGGAGGGGCCGGCCTGGAGAGCTACGTACCGGATCTTGCCACCTCCTGGGAAAGCAACGCCGATAAATCAGTCTGGACCTTTCATCTCCGCCATGGGGTGCGGTTTCACACCGGCCGCTGCTGCCTGACCGCGTCCGATGTCCAATATTCGATTGGCCGCACCGTGACCGCCAACCAGGCGGCCTCGAACGTCTTTGGCCGCTTCCTCCCCAACCCCTTCAAACAGATTCAGATCGTTGATTCCTATACGATTCGCTTTAATCTGGGCCAGCCACAGCCCGAATTCATGGGCGCGATCTCCGACGACTACACCGGTATGATCCTTGACGCGAAAGCCCTGAAGGCCCATGTGTTGAAAAATGATTGGGGGCATGCCTGGGCCAGCGCGCACGATCTTGGCACCGGCCCGTACATGCTGAAGCAATGGGCTCGTGATCAGCAGGTTCTCTTGGTTAAGTTTCCCCAGTATTGGGGCGGTTGGAACGGTCCCCATTTCAGCAAGGTACTGATCGTCACCACCCCCGATACCACGACGCGCCGCGAAATGGTCGAGCGGGGACAGGCTGATATCACCTTCGACCTGACGCCGCAGGACTATGACGCGCTCAAGCAAAGCCCCAAGGTCACGGTCTTCTCCGGCCGGGGCACCATGGTCTCCTATTTCATCATGACCGAGGCCGGCCCGCTGGCCAGCCCCTATGCCCGACAGGCGCTATCCTATGCCTTCGACTACAACGCCCTGGTCAATGGGATAGATCACGGCTATGCCCAGCGTGCTTACGGTCCGCTTGCCAGCACTCTGCTGGGCTTCGACGCCCATGGGTTCAAATACCATACCGACCTCAACAAGGCGCGGGCCCTGCTGCGCAAGGCCGGCGTCGCCCAGGGAACCACCTTGACCCTGGATTACTATGATCCCTATGGGGCGGGCGCGGAGATTCTCCAGGCGCAATTAGCCCAGATCGGCCTCAACCTGCAAATCAAGCAACTGACGCAGGATTCCTTCGACGCCATCTTTTACGGGAACGCGCCCGCGAGCCAGCGGCCCAATTTGATGGGCAATGCCTGGTGGCCGGACTATAATGACCCCTACGACGAGATCTTTCCCATTCTCGACTCCGCGTCGGGAGGCGCGAACGGCTCCAACGGCGGCTACTACCACAATGCACAGGTCGACACGCTGTTGGCCCTGATGAAAAACGCTCCCCGTGACGTCCTGATCAGGGATGCGAGGACGCTTCAGAACATCACCAGCCGCGTGGACCCGCCCGCGATCTGGACCGCCGAGCCGGCCCAGGTGACTATCCTGGCCAAGAACCTTCATGGCTTCACCTTCAATGCCAGCGATCTGCGGACCTACTATTTCTACACCATGTACCGTTCCTAGAGGATCATGGAAGAATATGAAACGAGGGCCGAGGCGTCCCGAGCGGGCGAACGATCGGGACGCTACGACGTGATCGTGGTCGGCGGCGGTTTCGCGGGCGTCACCGCCGCCCGTGACATGGGTGCCGCCGGGCGATCCATCCTGTTGCTCGACGCGCGCGACCGGCTGGGCGGACGCACCTGGCGGCGCCGCTTCGCCGACACCGACCACCTGCTGGAGTTTGGCGGCCAGTGGATCGCCCCCAGGTGGCAGCGGCACGTCGCCCAGGAGATTGCCCGCTACGGGCTGCCTCTGGCCGATGGCCCGGAACCGCGATCCTTTGCCTCGCTCGCCGGCGGGGTCAGACGCACCGGGGCTCTTCCTGTCCCGCCGGACGAGATATTCCACCTGGAGCGGGTGCTCTACGAGCTTATCCATGCCTCGCACCGGCTGGATTCACGGGCGCCGCTGGCCAACCCGCCGGCGGATCTGGACATTCCCTTCACCGAGTGGCTGGTCCCGCTTCGCCTCCCGCGCGCCACCCACGACTACATCGAGGCATGGGTCATCGGCGCCTTTGGCTGTCCGTTGCACATGGTCTCCACCCTCAGTGTCCTCTCCTGGATCGCCGCCTACGATCACAGCGTCCTGGCCGTCCACCTGGGCGAAGGGCAATTATTCGCCCATGGGACCGCCAGCGCCGTCGAGGCGATCATCGGCGACTCCGGGGCGGACGTACGGCTGGGCAGCCCGGTTTCGCGCATCGAGCAGGACGACCTGCAGGTACGAGCGATCACCATGTCGGGTGAGGTATTCACCGCGCCGGCAGCCGTGATCGCCCTCCCGTTGAACGTCCTGAAGGATATCGAGTTCTTGCCCGCGCTCCATCCCGCCAAGCAAGCGGCGGCGGCGGAGGGCCCTGGTGAGGGGAGTGCCGCCCGCCTTCTTCGGGGCTGGACTCGGTCCCGGCTTGATCTGGCTGAGCACGCAGGAGGAATGGCCCGAAGGCAGCCTCATGCTCGGTTT
>JANWHO010000058.1 GCA_025450375.1 Chloroflexota bacterium | reverse complement strand
CCCGTGAGGGACGGACGGTGGCGCCGCTCTGACAAACCTCACTATTCGCGGGCGCACGCCCACCCAATCGGGGACATCCCTCCCACTTGTACGCAGTATTGCACGGAGCGGGGCAGCCGTCAATGGCGTGAACGCGAAGGGACGCGCCTCGCGTTCGTGGGCGAGGGCGCTTTTTGGGGCGCGGGTCTCCAGGCCCGCCGTGTCCGGCCGCCTGCCCGCCAGTGAGCGGTGAGCAACCGTACCCTGATGGAGATCCATGGCCGCGCTCAGCAGGCCTGGAGACCCGCGCCCCTCAGTTAACGCGAGATGCGCCCAACGCGAAGGGAGTTAAGGGACGAGGTCAGCAAATACCAGCACGGCTCAAGGACATGCGCCAGCGGGAGGGCCACGCCGCACCCGGCACCCAGGTGGACGAGGAGGAATAGGTTACTGCCTCCCGGTATGTACACTATCGGCCCGAAATCGCCTGCCGCATGACAGTCCGCGATGATCTTACCCGCCGGCCAGACTCCGGATCAGCCCCAGCGCCGCCGCCAGTCCGGCGCCAATCGGGGCTATCTCGATGAACTCGTCCTCCCGATGGACATTTCCGCCGCGGGTCAAGCCGACGGTAAGCCCCGGCAGACCGCGCTCGAAGGCGGCATTGGCGTCCGTGGAGCCGTCCACCAGGAGGGCAGACGGGAGCCTGGCCGCCGCCCGCGCCGCCTGGGCCTGGGCAATCGCTGGGTGATCGTATCCCAGGGCTCCGGCGGGACGGCGCCCTAGCTCACGGATCGAGAGGGCCAGACTCGCATGGGTCGGCGACGCGGCGACAAGTGCTCTGGCGATCTCTTCACCACGCGCTAACACGGCTGGATCCACCGCGCGCAGATCGAGCTGGAGGGTTGCCCGCGAGGCAATCACGTTGATCCCGGTGCCGCCACTGAACGTCCCCACGTTCACCGCGAGGCCCGGAACGGCCGGGGGCAGACTGTAGGCGAGCCCGGTGACCGCGCGCGCCAACTCATGCACGGCCGAGGGCGCGCCGCGGTCGTGCCAGGAATGGCCGCCCGCCGTCTCGCAGACGATCTCCAGCCGGGTACTGCCCACGGCGCCAGTGACCAGGTTGTCGATCCCATGCCCCTCGAGCGCCACCACGAAACGGGCGGGCTGATCACCCAGCAGCCCGCGGACCCCACGCAGGTTCCCCAGACCCTCCTCGCCCACCGTGGCCGCCAGCAACACGTCGCCCGCTGCCGGTGTCTGCTTGAGGTCGGCGGCCAGGGCCAGGAGCGCGGCCAGGGCCAGGGAATTATCGCCGATTCCCGGCCCCAGGAGGAGTCCGCCGGCTCGGCTCGGCGCCAGGGCGACCTCTGGACCGAACACCGTATCGAGGTGCGCGGCGACCACCACCGGGGGACCGCCGGCGTGCCGGCCCGCGATCCGGGCCAGCACATTGCCGTGACGATCCAGCTCCGGCACCACGCCGGGGATGGCCGCCAGTCGAGCGGCGATCAGGGCCGCCCGCTCGTGCTCGAAGCCGGTGGGCGAAGCCACCGCGCAAATGGTCAGGGTGTCCTCGATTAGTCGCTCACTATCGTGCATCGGCCTCTCAAATCGGTACACCGCCCGCCCTCAAGGCGGTTTCTATCGCATCAACGTCGGCCACGCAGCCGCCCCAGACCCCGCCGCCAACCGCTTGCAGGGTGGCCCACAGCCGGGTGTCGTCCGGTAGCTGGGGGTCCGGGGCTAGGTCGGGACGCGGCGGGCGACCGGCCAGGACGCGGGCGCCTTCCTCGGGCGTCACCTCGGCGCCGGATTCACCGATACAATCGATGGTACCCTCCAGACGCCGCTGGTCGATCATGATGCGGATCCGGTCCCCATCGCGCAATTTGCCCACTGGCCCGCCGGCCAGCGCCTCGGGGGCGATGTGGCCGATGCAGGCTCCGGTGGACACGCCGGAAAACCGCGCGTCGGTGAGCACGGCGACATGCTTCCCAAACGGGAGGTGCTTGAGGGCAATGGTAATCTGGGCTATTTCCTCCATCCCGGCCCCCCGCGGCCCCCGGCAGATCAGCACGATCACGTCCCCGGCCCGGATCCGGTCGGGGCCCAGGCTTTTCAGGGCCGCGATCACCGCCCGCTCGGTGGTGAAGACGCGGGCCGGGCCGGTATGGCGGTAGATACCGTCCGCGTCCACCACGGTAGGGTCGATGGCGGTGCTTTTGATCACCGAACCGTCAGGGGCCAGGTTCCCGCGGGGGAAGGTCACCGTGCTGGTCATCCCGTTCGCCTTGGCGCGCTCGGGGGAGTAGATGACCTCGTCGGGATCCACGCCGTCCTGACGCGAAAGATGTTCGCGGAGGCTCCGGCGGCGCTCCGAACCCTCCCACCAGTCGAGGATCTCGCTCAGGGTCGAGCCGGATACGGTCAGCGCGTCGAGATGCAGCAATCCCAGTCCGCGGAGATGCAGCATCACCTCCGGTACCCCGCCGGCCAGGAACACCCTCACCGTGGGGTGGCCGACCGGGCCATTGGGCAGCACGTCCACCAGGCGGGGCACCGAGATGTTGACTCGGTGCCAGTCCTCCACGGTGGGGCGGGGCAAGCCGGCATAATAGGCAATCGCCGGCACATGCAGCAGCAAGTTGGTGGAACCGCCGAACGCGGCATGGACGACCATGGCGTTATGAATGGCCTTGGACGTGAGGACATCGCGCACCGCCAGGCCGCGCTCCTCAAGATTCAGCGCCGCCCGCGCGGATCGGCGGGCCATGTCAAGCCAGAGCGGCTGGCCAGAGGGGATGAGGGCGCTGTGTGGGAGCGACAAGCCCAGCGCCTCGCCCACCACCTGGGAGGTGGCGGCGGTACCGAGGAACTGGCAGCCGCCGCCGGGCGAGGCGCAGGCTCGGCACCCCATGTCCGCCGCCTGTTGCAAGGTGATGAGCTTGTTCGCGAACCGGGCCCCGATGGACTGCACTTTTCCCGCGTCCTCACCCTCCAGGGCCGGTAGCGTCACCCCTCCGGGCACAAGCACGGATGGCAGATCATGCATGGCCGCCAGGGCCATCATCATGGCCGGGAGCCCTTTGTCGCAGGTCGCGACCCCGATCACTCCCTTCCTGGTGGGGAGCGAGCGGATCAGCCGGCGAAACACCTGCGCCGCGTCGTTCCGGTAGGGAAGGCTGTCCATCATCCCCACCGTGCCCTGGGTCCGTCCATCGCAGGGGTCGGTCACGAAGCCGGCGAAGGGGATGGCGCCATGGGCCCGCAGCTCGTTCGCCGCCGCCTCCATCAGCAGGCCGACCTCCCAGTGACCCGTGTGGTACCCGAGGGCAATCGGGCGCCCATCGGGGGCGCGGATCCCGCCCTGGGTGCTGAGGATGAGAAACTCCTTCCCACCAAGTTGGTCAGGGGCCCAGCCCATGCCCGCGTCCTGGCTCAGGCCAAAAATGTCCCCGCTTGGGCGCTCCAGCAACAGCCGCTCGGTCAGCGGCAAGCTCCCCTGTGGCCCAGCGGCGAAAGTGGGCACCGCGTACAGTGAGCGGTCGCCGGCGTCCAGAAGGGTTGGGTCCAGGTCGGGTCCGTTACCGCTCATTCATCACACTCCCCATATCATCTAACCCTCGAAGACCCGGCGCAGGGCCCGAAGCTCGGCCTCGGCCAAAAGGGCCCGCCGCTTGACCAGATAGCGATCCACGAGGCCGACCAAAGTGGCATGACTCCAGGTCAAGGGCGACACCGAGAGCGGGGCCCCGGTGATCGGATGCACCTGTTCGGCCAGGGCGCCGCTGTGGAGGGCGCGGGCCCGAACCCACTCCAGGACGGCCCGAACCGGCTCGAGATCCTCTACCGTTCGGGCCCGCATCACGTCGTATTCGGCCATCCACAGGGTGCAGATGAACCAGGGGTTGCCGGGAATATTCTCGATATCCGAGCTGACCTGATAGTAATAATCGTTGCTGTAGCGGGCTACGCCGCCGATCGGGGTCTTGCAGGTCAGGCTGTTCCGAAGCGCCTGCATGGTGGACACGGCGCGGGGATCGTCGGGGTCGATCATCCCGAAGCGGATCAAGCCGTAGATGCTGCTGTCCGGGACATGATGCTGGTCCACCACTCCGTTCCGGCGCACCGTCACCATCCGCACGAAGGAGCCCGCCTCCTCGTTCCATAAATGACGGAGCGCCGCCCCGCGGATCTCGGCCGCCACCGCCCGGTACCGCGCGGCCCGCTCGTCCTCCCCGAACAGTTCGGCGAAACGGGCGCCCGCCTCCAGGCCGGCCCACACGGTCCCAACGGTAAAGGAATGGATCCCGTAGCGCTCCTCCCAGAGATCATGCGAGGGGGCCGGTAAGCCGGTGTGCGGCTCCCGGTAGCTGACCAGGAAATCGCCGACCGGGCGCACCAGCTTCCGGTAGAGGGGGCGCAGATACTCAACGTCCCGGCTCTGGCAATAGTGGACCCAGAGGCCGTAGAGGAGCAGCGCGCTCTCGTCCTCCTGGATTGGCAGGCGGGCGTTCCCATCCCCGTCCGACCAGGGGTGCCACGAACTGGCCAGGCTGCCATCCGGATTATACTTATGTAAAACGTAGCCCTCTGGCTCGACCAATTTGCTCATCAGCACGTAGAAGCGCCTGGGGGTTTCCCTGTACCCGGCCAGATCCAGGGCCTCGGCGACCAGGGCGCCGTCGCGCGGCCACAGATAACTGTAGTGATCGCGGGCGACCTCGGCCACGTCGGTGTCATTGGCGGCGATGATGGCGCCGCTGTAATCAATCTGGGTCCGCACGATCAGCAAGCTGCGTTTATAGAGTTCGGCCACCTCGGGCGAGAGGTCGCCAAAGTCCCGCCCGTCTTTCTCCGCCCAGACCCGCCAGTAGTCGGCGGTGCGGCGGATCATCGTCTCGGGGCGTCGCTCCTCGACCTCGCGCGAGAGATCCTCGACCTCGCGCATGGTCCGGCCCACGCACAGCCAGTGATGTACGGTCGACACTCCGCCTGGCGGCAGAGCGACGTGCAGCGCGATCACTCCGTCCACCGCTCCCTGGGCGATCGCGTTCCGCTCCAACACCCCGTCCTCGGCGTCGCGCCAGGTTCCCTCGCTTTGATGGATCACTTTGGTCCCCGTGGCCCAACTGGCGATGCCGTCAACGGTAAGCGCCTTGATCCGCCCGTGGTCAACGAGATCCGGCGTTGCCTGAACCTCGGGATCCGCCTCCCCCAGAATGGAAGCCGAGCCGCTGGCCAACAAGTAGCGTTCCCGCTTGTAAAAGATGAGCGATCGGCTTTGCGGGCGGTAGCAGGCCGTATCGCCTACCTCGGTTTCATAGAGGTAGGAGTCGTAGTGGAACATCACCCGCACGTCACGGGCCCGACCCAGCAGATCGTGGATTCGGATCTGCCGCAGGAGCACCGGCCGATCGAAATCCACGCAGTCGTGGCAGACCAGGCTGAGGCCGAGGCGCTCGGAGGCCGCCTCCACGTTGGTCACCAGGGTGCCCGGCAAGTAGGCCATCGAGCGTTCCCAGGCCGGATTATCCAGCCAGGCAAAGTCTCCATCAACCCAGACCCCGATCCGGTTGATATGGCCGGCGGTCTGGTTCTCGCTCCCAATGTGCGGATAATAGATGTCACGGATGCGAAAGTGGTTGTCAAAGGTAACCAACAACCTGCCGTTACTGATCGGTAGATCTCGAGGCATGTGTACTCCTTGCCGACATAGTATCGCAGGTTCCGCCAGCGGCGGAAATTGATGCCTTCCGGGAAAGACGGCATACTGGCAGTACGGGCAGGTGATCGGAGATGAACGCCGGGCCTGCTCCGCGGGAGGCACAAGCATGACCAACCTAACCTTCTACTTCGACCCGCGCTGCCCCTGGGCATGGAAAACCTCGCTGTGGGCCCGCGAAGTGCAGCGGCAAGGGGCGATTACCCTCAACTGGAAACTGTTCTCGCTGCACGAGATCAATAGCGACCAAGCCCAGCCGGGGCCGGCAACCCGGGAGGCCGACGCGGCGCTGCGCGTCCTGTGGCTGGCCCGGAAAGAGGGTGGGGAAGCGGCTATCGATCGCCTATACCTGGCCCTTGGCCGGGCCCGCCACGAACGCGACGAGGAACTGGCGAACCATGCGGTCGTGCGGGCGGCGGTCGCGCGGGCGGAGCTTGATCCGACCTTGCTGGATCGAGCTCTCGATGACTCAGCGGTGAACCGGGCCGTGCTTGAGGAACATGATGATGCCGTGCGCCGGCTTGAAGCGTTCGGGGTTCCCTGGCTGGTGGTGGACGACCTGGACTTTGGCTTTTACGGTCCAGTCGTGAGCGAACCGCCGAAGGGCCAGGCTGCCCTGGATCTCTGGGAACATTCCTCCTGGATGCTGCGCCAACCCAATTTCTATGAACTCAAGCGCTCCCGCTAAGGTGAAAATGGACGACCTCGCGCGCTTCCCACCGCTCCTGGGCGAGCTGGATCTCCATCTCCTGGGCGAGGGTACGCAGAGCCGCGCCTATGACTTTCTGGGCGCTCACCTCCGGACCGTCGATGGGGTGGATGGGGTGCATTTCGCGGTCTGGGCCCCCAACGCGCGCTCGGTGTCGGTCACCGGCGATTTTAACCGCTGGGATGCGCGGGCGCATCCGATGGGCCGGCGCGGCCCCGGCGGGATTTGGGAATCGTTTATCCCTGGGATCGCGGTTGGTGAGCGGTACAAGTACCACCTTCGCTCCGCCCTCCAGGAGTACCAGGTCGACAAGGCCGATCCCTATGGATTCGCGGCCGAGGTGCGTCCGCTCACCGCGTCCATCGTGACGGATCTCACCGACTACCAGTGGCACGACGAAGAGTGGCTGGCCAACCGGGCCCGGTCCAATAACCTTACCGTTCCAGTGGCTATCTATGAGGTCCATCTGGGATCGTGGCGGCGGACGGCGGACGGCGGTTTTCTCAACTACCGCGAACTGGCCCATCAACTAGTCGCCTACGTCCTCGACATGGGCTACACGCACATCGAACTGATGCCGATCACCGAGCATCCGTTCGATGTCAGTTGGGGGTATCAGACCACGGGCTACTATGCCGTGACCAGCCGTTTCGGCAGTCCGCGAGACTTCATGTATTTTGTCGACTATTGCCATCAAAACGGAATCGGCGTATTCATGGACTGGGTGCCCTCGCACTTCGCCAAGGAAGGCCACGGGCTGGGCTACTTCGACGGCAGCCATATTTACGAGCACGCGGACCCCCGGCAAGGGGAGCACTTTGATTGGGGAACCTACGTCTTCAACTATGGTCGGGGCGAGGTGCTGACCTTTCTGCTCTCCAACGCCCGCTTCTGGCTGGAGGTCTATCACCTGGATGGCTTCCGGGTCGATGCCGTGGCCTCCATGCTCTACCTGGATCACCAGCGGGCGCCGGGGCAGTGGGTGCCGAACCAATATGGCGGACGCGAGAACCTGGAGGCGGTGGAGTTTCTCCGATCCTTCAACAGCCTGGTCCATGAGTTGTTTCCCGGCGTACTCACCATGGCCGAGGAGTCAACCTCCTGGCCGATGGTCTCCCGTCCCGTTTATCTGGGCGGCCTCGGCTTCAGTCTGAAATGGAACATGGGCTGGATGCACGACTCCCTGGAATACATCAAGACCGACCCGCTCTATCGGCGCTTCATCCACAACACGGTCACCTTCTCCATGCTCTACAACTACTCCGAAAATTATCTCCTCCCGCTTTCGCACGACGAGGTGGTGCATGGGAAAAGCCCGCTCGTCTACAAGGCGCCGGGAGACGAGTGGCAGAAGTTCGCCAATCTCCGCGCCCTCCTCGGTTATATGTGGGCGCATCCGGGGAAGAAGCTGCTGTTCATGGGCGGCGATTTCGCGCAAACATCAGAGTGGAACTTCGATGCCGCCCTGCGTTGGGAGCTTCTGGAGCACCAGGCCCATCAGGGAATGCGCGACTGGGTGCGGGCGCTGAACGGGCTCTATACCAGTCATCGTGAGCTGTGGGAGCTTGACTACGAACTGGACGGATTCGCCTGGATCGACTGCAAGGATGTCGATCAAAGCGTCTTGATCATGCTGCGCCGCGGCAAGCCTGGTCTGTCGCCGCCCGAGTCCCCATCGGCTGAGGTCGTCGTCGACTCGTCGGCGCTGGAGGAGTCGCGGCCCTTCCTGATCATCGCCTGCAATTTTACCCCGGTGGTCCGCCATGCCTACCGGGTCGGAGTGCCGTACCCTGGTGAGTATCGTGAGCGCCTGAACAGTGACGACCGGCGGTTCGGGGGGAGCGGGGTCATCAACGAGGGGCCGCTGTATTCCGCTCCCGGCAAGGTCCATGATCTGCCGCAGTCGATCACCATCACCCTTCCTCCCCTTGGGGTGGCGTTCATCGAGCGCGCGACCCCGCGGTGAGCGTACCGAAACAGACAACAGTAGGAGGTGATTTCTTGCATATTCTTGTGTTGAGCGGTCCCAATCTCAACCTGCTCGGCACTCGTGAACCGGACCTCTATGGGACGGTCACCCTGGACCAGATTCACGAGCGGCTGCGGCGCGAGGCGGACGGGCTGGGTTGCACGGTCGAGTGCTTCCAATCCAATCATGAAGGCGCCTTGATCGATCTCTTTCAGGGCGAACGCGAACGGGCGGCGGGGGCGCTGCTCAACGCGGGCGGGCTCACCCACACCAGCATTAGTCTGCATGACACGATCAAGGCCATGCCGTTCCCGGTGATCGAAGTGCATCTTTCCAACATTCACGCCCGCGAACCATGGCGCGACCATTCGGTGCTCGGCCCCGCCGTCCGGGCCCAGGTAGCGGGCCTCGGCTGGTACAGCTATGTGGCGGCCCTGCACGGGCTGGTCTCGCTGTTACGGGATGAGAAGCCGTAGCATCGGCGCCCTGCTAGCGTCTGCCGCCCACGCGCCCAGTCACCGAGAACCGGTACGACTCGGCGATCAGTGCCTTGAGGGCCAGCACCTTCTTCCCCACCAACGGGATGTGGAACACCGAGGCCACCCCGCTCTCCGCCCCGAGCGAGACCACCTGCCCCTTGTTGCTGGGGGTGTATGGCTTCCGCCGCCACCCTTCCCAGCCGGCCACGATATTATAGGCGGCTGCCTCGGCCTGTTTCAGCGCCACCTGGGCGGTGGGGGGCAAGATTTGGTCATCCTCAAGGTCGGCCAGACGGGCTGAATCTCCAACCACGTACAGGTTGGGATAGCCCTCGGGCTGGAGATACTCGTTCACCAGCACGTGTCCATTCGGCACCGTGGGCAGTCCGGCTTCCGAGAGCAAGGGGGGCGCCATGATCCCCCCGGTCCAGATTAGCGTGCTGCCCACCAGCCGATCCCCGCTCGCCAGGTCGATGCCCTCGGAGTCCGCCCACACGACCTTGCCGCCCAGCACCAAACGGATCCCCAATTCGCTCAAAATGGCGGCGGCCTTGCTCTGCAACCGCTCCGGCATACTGGGCAGGACCGTGGGGGCGGCCTCGATCAGGGTGACACGGGGCTCGGTGGGCGCTACTCCGTGCGCCCTGGCGATGGTGGGGAGAACCTCGGCCAACTCGCCCGCCAACTCCACCCCGGTCAAACCGGCCCCTCCGATCAGGATGGAGAGGAGGCGGCTTCTGGCGCGTGAATCGCTTTCGCTGGCGGCTTGCTCTATCGCCTTGGTGACCGCGCGGCTGACTTCCTCGGCGTCCTCCACCGATTTGAGGGTCAGCGCATGCTCGGCCAGGCCAGGGACGCCGTAATAGGCGGTGACGCTGCCCAGGGCGATCACCAGCGTCCCGTAACTCAGGGTTCCCCGGTTGGTCACCACGCGCTGGTTGGCCAGATCAAGCTCGCGCGCCCCGGCCTGTATGAAGCGGACCCGGCTTTGCTTGAGCAATTCCGAAAAGGGGACCGCCACGTCATCGGTGCTCAGCCGGCCACTGACCGCCTCGGGCAACTGGGTAATGATCTGGTGGTAGTTGTTGCGGTCGATCAGGACCACCTCGGGGGCGCCCGGATCGTTCAGATACTTGCTCAACCCCTGGGCGCAGCGGAGACCGCCGTACCCGGCGCCCAGGATCAAGATTCGGTTACTTGGTTGCCCATCAGCGTCCGGCAGCGCCGGAAAGTCGGCCACGTTCATCCGCCCCCTCCAACTCCGTTACCTGAGGTTGGTACCATGGGTCATCACATGCCAGTCTCTTTCACTGTACCAAATGGCCTTGATCCCGCCTCATTGCGTCCAGGGCCCATTCCCTGGGTATGATCAGTGAAGCTATGAGGGGACGAAAACGGAGGGCGGCATGAAGAAAGCAAGGAGCGAACCGCCAGCGAGCGAGGGGCGGATCGTAGCGATGGGCGGGGGCGGATTCTCGATGGAGCCGGAGAATCCGCTGCTAGACCGCTACGTGCTGAGCCTCGCGCGCTCACCCCGGCCACGCATCTGCTTCTTGCAGCCGGGTGATTCCCCTTCCTATTTTGAGCGTTTTTACGCCGCCTTCAGCCGCCTTCCCTGCGAGCCGGCGCACCTATCGCTATTCTCGGGCGGAGTCGCCGACGTGCGGGGCTTCCTGCTTGGTCAGGAGGTTATCTACGTGGGAGGCGGGAATACCAAGAGCATGCTCGCCGTATGGCGTGAGTGGGGACTTCCTACTATCCTGAGAGAAGCCTGGAGGAGCGGGGCCATTTTGACCGGCCTCAGCGCGGGAGCGATCTGTTGGTTTGGCCAGGGGCTGACGGACTCGATTCCCGGTTCCCTCACTCCGCTCCCCTGCTTGGGGCTGCTCCCCGGCAGCGCCTGTCCCCACTATGATTCGGAAGCCGAGCGCCGTCCCACCTACCGCGCCATGGTGGCCTCCGGCGCCCTAGCCGATGGCTACGCGGCGGACGATGGGGTAGGACTCCATTTCATCGGCGAACGGTTGCATCGGGTGGTCAGTTCCCGGCCACACGCCCGTGCCTACCGGGTGGAACGAGTGGGCGATCAGGCGCGGGAGACGGAGATCGTGCCCGAGTTCCTCGGGGGGCGTATTTTGTTCGATACCATTGGCAAGATCGCCTGAGGGACGACACCGCCTGGGAGCGGGGGGCCACCCCCAGGGGGGGGGGGGGGGGGCCCGCGGGGGGCGACCGGCGGGGTGGCGGGGGG
>JANWHO010000057.1 GCA_025450375.1 Chloroflexota bacterium | reverse complement strand
ATGGATAGGGTCGTCTATCTGGCCGAGGGGCGCGCCGCCGTTGGCCCGGTGGCGGAGGTGGTGCGGACCGAGGTGCTGAGCCGGCTGTACGGCTACCCGGTCGACGTGCTGCATGTGCGGGGGCGGATCCTGGTCCTGGGGGGCAGCGAGGTGCTGATGGGTGGGCACTCCGACCATGAAGTTCATGCCCATGGCTGACTGGGTTCGGCAATACCTTTTCACCCCGGATATGTTCAGCAACGATCAGGTGACCGGTGCTCTCCTGGCCGGCGGTGTCGTGGCGGCGGTCTCGGCCGTGCTCGGGTACTTCGTGGTCCTCCGCGGCCTGTCCTTCATTGGGCATGCGGTCACCGACATCGGCTTTACCGGAGGGGCGGGGGCGTCGCTGTTGGGTCTGAACGCGCTCTGGGGCCTGGCCGGTTTTTGCGTGGCGGCGGCCCTGGGAGTGGGAGCATTGGGCAACCGGGCGCGAGAGCGGGATGTAGCCACCGGCGTGATTCTGGCCCTGGCGCTGGGAATTGGGGCCATGTTCCTCTATATCAACACCCGTTACGCCAGTGCTCCGTTCACCCTACTCTTCGGCAGCGTGTTCGAGGTGGACCCGGACACCACGCGCGTGATGGTCGTGGTCAGCGCGATCTGTCTGGCGGTGCTTGCGATGCTCTACCGCCCGCTTCTCTTCTCTTCGCTCGCCCCGGAGACCGCCGAGGCGCGTGGGGTGCCGGCGCGGCTGATCTCCGCCATTTTTCTGGTCTGCATGGCGATCGCGGTGGCCGAGGCGGCGCAGGTAGTAGGGGTGCTGCTCTCCACCGCATTGCTGATTGGTCCGCCGGCCACCGCCGCGTACCTGGTGGCCCGGCCTGGGCTCGGGATCGCGCTCGCGGCGGCGATCGGCGTGGTGGAAACCTGGCTGGGGATCGATCTTGCCTATGTGAGCTACAACTGGCCACCGGGCGGCAAGGGCTGGCCGGTCAGTTTCTTTATCACCAGTCTCGCCCTGGGGTGCTACCTCACCGCTCGCCTGCTGCGGCCGGCCTTCAGACAGAGGGTGGCCGTGGCGCCCGATCACTTACGGGCAGCATGAATTATGGATCGTTTGATTCAGCCGGCGATGTTCGGGCAGCCCTTCATGCAGAACGCCCTGCTGACCGGCAGTATGGCCGCCGCGTTGGCGGGCCTGGTCGGCTTCTTCATCGTATTGCGGGGAGTCAGCTTCGCCGCCCATGCCCTGGGTCAGATAGGCTTCGCCGGGGCGGCCGGGGCGGTGCTGATCGGAGCCGCGCCCCTTTGGGGTCTGGTCGTATTCGCGCTCGGGGGCGCGCTCGGCCTGGGCGCTCTGGGCGCGCGGGAGCATGGGCGCGACGCGGCCACGGCCCTGGTGCTGGTGGCGGCCCTGGGGCTCGGCGCCCTCTTTATCGCCCTGAACCCCGTCTATGCCACTGAAGCCTTCACGCTCCTCTTCGGCACCATTGTCGGGGTAAGCCGGGATCAGGTATGGCAGACCGGTCTGCTGGCATTGGGTTGCGTGGCCGGTTTGGCGGTCCTCTACCGTCCTTTACTTCTGGCAACCGTCAACGCGGAGACGGCAGAGGCCCGTGGGGTACCGGTGCGTCTGGTGGGCATTCTGTTTCTGGTAGTGGTTGGGATCGCGGCGGCGGTGACTATTCCCACGGTTGGCACCCTGCTGATCTTCAGCCTGATGGTTGGACCGGCGGCCGCCGCCTCCGCCCTGACCAGCCGCCCGGCGGCGGCGATGGGGCTGGCGGTCGGGCTGTCGTTGCTGGCCACCTGGGTGGGCCTGATCGTGGCCTACGATACGGGGTGGCCAATCGGCTTCATTATCTCGGCCGTCGTCACGGTGGTCTACCTTGGGGCTCGCCTGGGCGGCCCGCGCCTCGCCCGGCGGCAACCGAGCCCGGCTTTGAATGACAGGGCAGGGCGTACCGAAGAATTGTGATCCACGATATATCACCGGCATGGTTGCCATGGTTGCCTGGGAGCGCGAGACACCCGCACGCGGGTACCCGGCTCGCCCCGTTTCGGTGGCCGACGGGGCGAGCAAGGATGCTCGCGCTCCCAGGAGGGGCGGCCCGCCACTATACTTCGGTGCGCCCGACAGGACATGAGTGGGTCGGATCAGTCGGATAGGGATGGTATACTGAGCGTGAAAACCAGCCAAGCGCGGGGACTACAATCGGTGCCAATCGCCGAACACGTCGCGGAACAGGATGAGGTCATGCGCCGTCTGGTGGCGCGGAATCGTCAGGCCACGCTCCAGCGCCGGATCGTCCTTCAGGCGCTGATGGATCGGCGTGCCTACGTCACCCCCCGCGAACTCTACGCGGCGCTCCACGAGGACTACCCGAGTATCGGCCAGGCAACAGTCTATAGAACCCTTGAATTGCTGGTGGAGGCCGGGGCTGCTACGCGATTCCCGCAGGTGAACAACGAGAGCAAGTACATTTACTGTCCCGTGCGCCATCATCACCACCTCGTCTGTACGCGCTGCGGGCTGGTGGAGGACATCGACGGCTGCGTGATTCCCGCGATTGGGGCCACCCTGGAAAAGCGCACCCGTTTCCAGATTAACGAACACGCGGTCACCTTTTACGGCTTTTGCGGGGACTGCAAAACGCGCTAGTCGGCTGAGTTCTTCTCCCTCCTTCCTGGTATCTAGATTGTGCACCGCCCATCGATTGCTTGTTTTGTAAGGCGACTGCCGTTAACGAAACAGAACCAGTCAATCTTGTCCAGGCCCACTACTACCACGATCAGGCAAGCACCGCGGCTGTCGGCATGAGCCGCTATGCGGTGGTCGGAGACAGTACTTCCACCACCACCCCATCCGGAGCCTGGATGAAGCAGTAGTCCAACTGACCGGTCGGGGTCTGCAAGGCGGCAGGTTCGACCACGAACTCCACTCCCTTGGCACGCAGATCGGCGACCGCCTCGGCCAGGTTCGGCACCTGGACCGCGAAGTGGTCCGTCGCGTTGCCGCGTCCAGCGGCCACCGGGATCCGCGAGGTGATCGTGAGGCGTACCCCCGACAGATCCAGTTGCACGAAGGTCAAGCCGTTCGCGTTGAAGGTGCGGATCCTCCGTAAGCTGAAGACGCGCTCGTAGAAGGCAGCGGTCGCTTCGGGGTCCGGTCCGTTCAGATGGATATGGTCCAGGGTATAGGAAACTGCCACGAAGCTCTCCTCTTCAATTCAATTGCGGGCGCGGTGCCGCTATACGCCGTGGGTAGCGGCACCGCCCCGTCTCCAGGCCGCTCAATGCTACGTCAGTCCATCATACCAGCCCTGAAGCGGCACAAGAGGCTGTAGGCTCAACCCACCAGATTGGTCTTTGGGGTAACCGGGAGGATGATTGGCGCCCGCGGAGCCTGATTAAAGCTGAAGTCAGACAGCAAGTTCCCCAGAATCGGAGCAGTCTCTCGTACATCTGGGCGGGGATCGGGCCGGCCATCGGTCTTTGGATCGAGCCGCTGGCTCTTGAGGAAGTCATCCTCGATGAACTGGTTGTAGATGTCGTGGCTGAATGTCTGGTGATCGATGTAACCCGCACGGGCATACGGACTAATCACCATGGCCGGCACGCGCAAGCCATAGCCGTTCTGATCGACGGTGGGCGGGGTCACATGGTCGTAGAAACCGCCCCAATCGTCCCACGAGAGGAATATCGCCGTGCTCGACCAGTCCGGACTGGCCATGATCGCGTTAATCAGCCCGGTGACGTAGCTCTGACCCATGCTCACCCGCGCCGGCGGATGCTCGCTGTCCACATTGCTGGGCGCGATCCAGGTAACGGCGGGGAGGGTCCCGGACTTCGCCGCCGAGTAGAAATGGGAGAGATCCTGGATATTGCTCAGTTGGCCGTCTTGTTTCACAGTGTCGAAGTACGGGAGCGGGTTCCAGATCCCGGGAGTGCGCGCGGTTTGTGTAACCGGTGCGCAGGTCATGGCCGAGTTCGCGCAGTCGGGCTGCGTACCGGCCTGCACGTAATAGGCCCAGCTCACATGCTGCTTATTCAAGAGGTAGGTCATGTCCGTCCAGGCGTAGTCCGGCGCCTTTGTTTGTACCGGCGCCAGTCCCCGTATGGCGCGCTGCTTGTTTTGGCGGCGCTGCCTGGCGGTCAGGCCGGCGCCGCCTGGATTGGCGGGGCTCTGTAAGGCATTGGTACAACTCATCGGTTGGGCCGCCTTCAGGCAGTACGCGGACCACTCCGAGACCATGAATAAGTGCTGCGGCAGGCTCCAGGAGGCGTTTGGCTCAAACATGTGGTCCTGCAGCACGAAGTTCTTCGCATAGGCCCAATAGTTGGGGATGTCCCGGCCATCGTGGTAGCCCATCACATCGGACGATTGCCCGCCGGATCCGCAATTCGGATTGTCCGCTACCAGGCAGGCATTGGGACTCGCTTGCTCCACCTGGCCGATGAAGCCGTTCATCTTCCCTCCGGCGATATCCTCTTGTGCGTTGTCCTGCGCATGTGGGCCGCCCTTATTCACATCATGGCTGTCATAATAGGGAGCCACGCACTTGCCCAGGTGAGGATCGGGCACGCACACGGTCGGCACGCCGTTCTTCATGGGGATGCCATCGGCGCCCGGATAGGTGCCAAAATAACTGTCGAATGACCGGTTCTCCTGCATGATTACCACGACATGCTTGATCTTCTGTATATCGTTGGCCGCGTTCGCCTGGCTGACCTTGAATGGGCTACCGGCTCCCGCATGGTAGGCCAGCACTCCGCCGCCGCCCGAGAGTAAAATCGCGCCCAGCGCGATACCGCTGACCGTAGCGTACCGCATGCTCCGCCCTCCTGAACCCTGTGTATGGACCCAATACGTTTCAGCCTACAGCTCAGGAGTTAGCAGCGTATTGTGGAGTTGTAAAAATTCTTACCAACCTCCGGGAATCGAAGCCTATTGGCACCGTCAAATGATGTTCACCCCCCGGCCCACCACCAGGACGACCGTGAGTAGAGAGATACACGATTGGGTCATGATCAGCGCCTTTGCCGGCCGCGACAAAATCATCGTGTCGGTGGGGCTAAAAGCCGTCGCCGTGTTGAAGGCAAGGAACAGGTAATCGAGAAACTCCGGCGCCCAACCCTGGTTCAGTTTCTCGTTCATCTGTTGCGGGAAGTAAAAGTCGCCTGGCAGGTCGGTGGCCTTGGCGCGACGCCCAGGACCACCGCCGTCCAGCTCCCAGTAGCACAGGGCGAAGACCAAGATGTTGATGGCCCAGATCAGGACGGCGGCTTGAAAGAGCACCGTGCCCTGGCTGATGTGAGGCAATTGCACCAGTAGCCGCCCCAGTACTATCGCCTCGGCAAGTGCAATGAAGCCCAGGACGGTAAGGGCCAGTAAGCGCAGGAGACGAGGCGGCGGATCCCAACCGCCCTCCCGGTGCAGGGCACTCTGGACCACGGTCAGGGGGATCAGGAGAAGCACCACCATGACGATGGGTACCCACCCCTGGCCGGTGTTAAGTCGCGGAGGCAGGGGAATGAAGAGGAGAGCGGCCAGCAACGCCGCCGCCGATGCCTCCCAGCGCCGGATGCGTGGGTGTCCGGACTCTGGCGGCTCCACTGTCGGCGCGCTCATAGGGCTCTCCCGCCGCGTGAACCGAAGCCGGCACTCCCGAAACTCCGAGGCACCGGCGCGATTCGTCGTGTTATGCCGTCATCAGTGACCAATCAGGAGATTGGCGCGTGGCAATGGTCGTCTTCCCAACGTACCGCTTCGATGGCGCGTCGCGCCACTAGCCAGGAGGGGGCGTTGCGGGGCCTCGGGCCTCGGAGCCCACTCGCCAGACGCCGAATGATCTGGACTAGGCCGACATGGGTGCTATAACCCTCCATTTTCCCGATGCACTCATCGAGGAACGATGACATGCTGGGGCAAGGGAGTAACCGAGCAGTGGCCGTGATAAAGCGGCCGGAGGATAGAGTGATGATGGACCAGCGGAGCTTTGATACCACGGCCAGTTGGCAGGTTACCGATGGAATGACAGTGTACGCGAGTGATGGGCAAAAACTGGGAACGGTGCGCAATTATGCTCCCAGCACGGGGTACATTGACGCGCGTAAGGGCTGGCTGTTCACCAAGGATTTCTATGTCCCGCTGAGCGACATCGATACGGTGACCGAGGCTGGGGTTACCCTTAAGCTGACGATGGACGCCCTGAGCGATGAGCGCTACAACGTCCCGCCCGTTTCTACCAGCGCGATTCAGGATCCGGTAACCCTGGCCGACGGCTCGGTCTTGGAGCCCGCCGCGCGGAAGCAGCCATACGAGGATGCCGAGGCGGAGCATGTCTACCAACAATCGTCACGGCCCGTGGACTGAGAAGACATTCCTTGCGCGACGAGCATTTCAAGGGGTGGCGGGATCTATCCTTCGCGCAGCTTGGCGTAAGTCCGTCATCAGGCGGTTCCCGGTAAGGGCACCCACGAGGGGTGCCCTTACCGGGAACCGCCTGATAATGTACGTTCTGGTGTACTCATTACGTCCACGCGCCCACGTAGGGAGCGTGCGCGGTGAGATATCGTTCTACCAGGGCGGTGGCCAGTGAGTACGAGCCCACCAAGGGATGGGCCAGGAGCGCCTCCACCGCTAAATTCCGCGATTTCCCGGCGCTCGCCGCCACGGTAAGCCGTTCGTAGCGCTTGACCTGACGCATCAACAGCAGGGCATGTTCGGGTATGTCTCCCACCGCCAGCGAATGAGCGCCTGTCTCGTCAACCTCGCACATCGCCTCAATGACGTCAGCATCCTCCAGGCCAGCAATCGCGCCGTGATTCGGCACATTGAGAATGAGTTTGTGGGCGCTCCCGGACTGGACGGCGGACATGACCGCCATCGCCACGCCCGCGTACCCCTGGTTGCCCTCGGCCAGCGCTACCTCGTCCGCGCCGCGATCCATGTGGCCGCCAGTTTCCGCCGCCATATAGCTGCCGCGGCGCGTTCCAAGATAGGCGCGGTAGACCGCCATGCCTTCGTCGGGACGCCGCTCGGGATCCGCGGATCTCAGATCGGTGAGCAGCTTGGCGCTCAATCGTGCCACCTGCTCTCCCCGGCTTTCCCTGGCGGCCAGAATGTTTGCCACCGCCCGTTCGCGATAGTAGTAGTAGTAGAGGTACTCATTGGGGATCATCCCGATCATGCGCGTGAGCGCCGGCTCGAAAGGCTCGTCGGGTAGGGCACGCAAGGCACGATCGTCGGCCAGGAGGCCGGGAAGAAGATCCTCTCCTCGGTACCGGGCCGAAGCCAGCCATGAGAGATGGTTCAGGCCGTAAAAGGTGAATTCAAGTTCATCCGCGGGGTGACCGAGCGCCTGAGCGACTGCCCGGAGCATGGTGGGTGGGGTATCGCAGATCCCGGCCACCCGCATGGTGGGCCGCGCATCGGCGATGGCCTGCGCTACCAGACCGGCTGGATTGGTGAAGTTCAGGAGCCAGGCCCGTGGACAGATTTCCGCCATCAGGTCCGCGTATTGGAGGATGACCGGAATCGACCTCAGGGCCATCGCGAAGCCGCCAGGGCCGGTTGTCTCCTGGCCCAGCACCCCCAGATCCAGGGCGATCCGTTCGTCAAGAACCCGCGCGGACTCGTCTCCCACCCGTACCGTGGTAACCACGAAGTCGGCACCGCTGAGGGCCACGCGCGGGTCGGTCGTCAGATCGAGGGTCACCGGGTCACCGGCCTGGTGGAGAAGGTGGCGGCACAGGGCACCAATGAGGCGGAGCTTCTCTTCCTGTCGATCCATGAGCGTGACATTGGTCAGACCCAGGGTAGGGGCAAGGTTCGCCAGCCCACGGATGAAAAGTGGGGTCCGGACCCCCGCCCCGCCGATGATCGTAAGTTTCACGTTTTACTCCTTGATCGGTGCGCGCTATCCGCTGTCCCGTCTTCAGGGGAAAGCGCCCGGTACTCTCTTGAACAGGATACCGGGTCTGGTCGGGCATCGGGTAAATCCTGATACGGACTCCAGTGTTTCGTGGATAGCCGAAGCTATTAAGTCACCTACCCGTGCTAGACTTTTGTGGTCATCGTGCATTGATGGCTCCCCATGACCTTGCGGAGTGCAAAGGAGTCCGAAGGCGATGTAGCGCTAGCTGAAATCAAAGCTACTGCTGGGCTCCTCCACGTGAACCAGGACGCGGTAGGGGCCGTTTGGCAGCGACACATTGGCTCCAAAGTGACGGTCGGACGGGCCCACTCCGACGCCCTGCATCACGCTGCTGGTCGGCACCACCCTGGCATAACCGATTTCCTGGCGTTTCGCGAGTTCAGCCGTCATCTCTCCCGACCTGCGGGTGCTGTGGGTCTTAACCAGTTTTTGGGCAAGGTAATGGTTTGGGGCCGACACACCGGCCGGCGTGATCCCGACGAGCGCGATTTCGCCGGTTTTGGGATGCAGCCGCCGCGCTTGATCCTTGGTAAAGATCTTCTCTAGAGGGCCAATCTT
>JANWHO010000056.1 GCA_025450375.1 Chloroflexota bacterium | reverse complement strand
GGGGGGTGTTGGTCGTGTAGTGGGGCCCCCACAAAAATCCCCCACCACCGCGCCCACCCTGGCCCGAATGCGCTCCCCGGCGGTTGGATGGACGAAGGCACGATAGTCGTACCATGGGATCAGGAGGTGGAAAACATGCGCGCGATCGTGACGGAGCGCCCAGGCGGCCCTGAAGTCTTACGGATGGGGGAGATTCCCGATCCGGCGCCGGGCCCGGATGAATTGCTGGTGCGGGTGCGGGCCACCGCGCTCAATCGGCTGGACCTGATGCAACGGGAGGGCACCTATCCCATGCCGCCCGGCGCCCCCGAAACCCTGGGGGTCGAGATGGCGGGCGAGGTGGTGGGGTGGGGGGCCGACGTACGGGGATGGGCCGAGGGCGCCCGAATCTGCGCCCTCCTCCTTGGCGGCGGCTACGCCGAGTACGCTGCGGTGCCGAATGGGATGGCGATCCCGCTCCCCGCCAACCTAAGCTTCGAGCAGGGCGCGGCCCTTCCCGAGGTGTTCCTCACCGCCTATCTCAACCTCTTCCAGCTTGGCGACTTGCGGGAAGGAGGCTATGCCTTGATCCACGCTGGGGCCAGCGGGGTGGGGACGGCGGCGATTCAGTTGGCGCGGGAGGCGGGCGCCTCCCCGATCGTCACCGCGGGGACGGCGGAAAAGCTGGCCGCCTGCCGGGAACTGGGGGCGGTGGCCGGGTTCAATTATCATGAGGGTCCATTCGCCGAGGCCGTGCTGACCGCCACGGGCGGACGGGGCGTGGATGTGGTGCTGGACATGGTAGGGGCGCCCTACTGGGACCAGAACATCGCCTGCCTGACCCTGGGCGGGCGGCTGATTCTCCTGGCCGCTCAGGGCGGGGCGAAGGTGGAGATCAACCTGGGGGCCCTGCAAGGGAAGCGGGCCCGGGTGATCGGGAGCATGCTGCGGCCCTTGCCGCTGGCCGATAAGATCGCGCTCACCACCGCCTTTTCCGCCTTCGCCCTCCCCCGGTTGACCGATGGCCGGCTGGTCCCGGTGATCGACCGCGTCTACCCGCTGGCGGAGGCGGCGGAGGCGCATCGGCGGATGGCGAGCAACGCGAATATCGGTAAGATCGTGCTGACGGTGCCTTGAAGAAGAACCCTCAATGCACATTGGTCCTCACCCATACCTCCGCACAAAAGCAGAGACCGCCCGAAGGCGGTCTCGCGCTCAGCCACCGAAGCGACTGAGGGGATTACAACCATAGCATAGCAAATATTCCATTGCGCGCTATTCACCCCAGTAGAGCAATGAAATTCGCACCAGAGATGTACTCGACATCGCTATAAATATATCGCCCGTCCATGCCAGAAGGCGGATAGTCACGCGCATTGTCGGAGACGACGTAGCTTGCCTGGCCGGCGATCGCGGCAGCCCAGATTGGATAGTCCCATACGTCTGCCAGCGTCTCCCAAGCAATGGGGTAGGGAGGCCGGGGATCAACCAACTCCCAGTTTGGCGTGGCGAGCAGGATCTCCATCATCTGCTTGGCCATCTGGCCACAGCGCAACCAATTGGCGGCGGAAACGTCACAGGCGGTTACCGAGTCGCCAGCAGTTGAGGTCACCCGGATCGCCTTCCGGGCGAGCCAATGCCAGGTGAGTGTCCGATGCAGTTCGGCAATAATCCAGGGTGACCAGATGGCCGTAAAGGCCCCATCCTGGGCCAGACTCTGGAGGTCTACCCGGAGCTGCGCGGGCACCAAGATGCTCGTATCGAGGACAGCGCGGATCATCGTCATGGCGTTCCCACCACCTAGCCCTTCGCCCAGGGAGGTCGCCCTGGCCGCGTCTTCACGAGGCCCGCCAGTTCATCGTCCGACAGACCCTCGGCGCCGAGTTCCGCGATATCCGCATGGAGACGGCTGGATGCCCGAAGAGCCTTCACTCGATCGTCATGCCAAATGCGCTCGACTTCGGTGACCGGGATCATTGTGCGCTCGGTCCGCGACACACCGTGCAGATAGCCAATCTTCACCCAGCGCTTCACCGTGTTGATGGAGCGGATACCTAGGGCCTCGGCGGCTTCGGCCGTCGTCAGCAGGTCACGCGTCTTTGCATCGAGCAGGGCACGCTTGAGGGCTTCGGTCGCGGCTACCACGTTGCGGTCAGTGCTGGGAGCGCTTTCCAGGAGGGCAAGCGCCTGTTCCATATCCTCGCGCTTGAGCACAGTCATGCTCATGAACTGTCTCCTTGCTCCCTTGAGCATGGTCAGCGATCATTGCCATAATGATAAAGGTCGCCGTCAATTCCGTCAATCTTGTTTGCCATCGTGGGGGACAACCCCCACGCCCCTTCCTTTCAACCGCGCTACACTACCGTGGGGATCCTGGCGCCGGTCGCGCGCCTCCATGGTGAAAGGCGGGCAGAGTGGCCAGGGCGCTGATTGTGGGATTGGGCCGCGAGGGATTGGCTCTCGCGCGCTATCTGGGCGAGCGGGGGACGGCGGTCACCGTGGCCGATGGGCGGGAGGCCGAGGATCTGGGGGAGAGCGCCAAGGCGCTGGCCGCCCTGGGAGGAACCCTGATCGCCGGGAGCGATCACCCAGATCTCGGCGGGTTTGATACCGTCTATCTCAACCCCGCCGTCCCCAAGGACGCGCCGGTGGCCCGCGACGCCTTGGCGCGTGGGATCCCGATCTCCGCCCTTACCGACCTGTTTTTCGCGGTCTGCCCCGCGCCGATCGCCGGGGTGACCGGAAGCAATGGGAAGACCACAACCACGACCTTGCTTGGCGCCATGTCGGCGGCGGCTGGGTTCACCACCTATGTGGGGGGGAACATCGGCCGCCCCCTCTTGAATGAGACGGCGCGGATGACCGCGCGCGATTGGGTGGTGCTGGAGATGAGCAGCTTCCAGTTGGAGTGGCTCCAGGCCAGTCCCCGCGTGGCGGTGGTCACCAACCTCACGCCCAATCATCTCGACCGTCACCATACCCTGGATGAGTACGCAGCCGCCAAGCTCCCGATCGTGCGCTACCAAGGCGCGGATGATTCCGCGGTTCTGAATCTCGATGATCCCTACGCTTCCCGCTTTGCCCGGATCGCCGGCGGACGCGTGGTATACTTTAGCCTGGTTTCCGCGCCCCCGGATGGCGCGGCCCTGGAGGATGACATGCTGGTGATACGCCAGGCCGGCCGCGGCGAACCGGTCTGTAGGCGCGCCGACCTGCGCGTGCCGGGCGCTCATAACGTGGCCAATACCCTGGCCGCCATCGCCGCCGCGGACGCCATGGGCATCCCATCAGGGGCCATGCGGGAGGCGATCCGCGCCTTCACCGGGGTTCCCCATCGCCTGGAGGTGGTCCGGGTACTGGACAATGTGTCCTATTATAATGACTCGATTGCCACCTCACCCGACCGGACCCGCGCCGCCCTGGCTGCCCTTCCCGGCCCCGTGGTGCTGCTCCTGGGTGGTCACGATAAAGCGTTGCCGTGGGAGGCGCTCAGCCGCGAAGCGGTGGCGCGCTGCCGGGCTGTATTGGTTCTCGGGGAGGCCGAGGATCTGATCATGGGACATCTCGAAGCGGCGCTCCGCGAAGCTCCCTCCGGGTTGCTGACGCGGGACGCGCTCATCCGGTGCGGCGATCTGGATCGGGCCGTGAGTACGGCGCGCCAATGGGCACGTCCCGGAGACGCGGTGCTTCTCTCGCCGGGCTGCGCCAGTTACGATCAGTTCCGTGATTTCGAGGAGCGCGGCGACCGCTTCCGCCAACTGGTCGGAGGTCTTCATGGCGATCAGTAAGCGGCGGGGCAGCGTCGTGACCCGCCGGACGCCCATGCCGGTGGGCGGGGGACGAAACACGGTGAGCGGCAGCCCGGTTCATGCCTCGCGCCCGGGTGGCGATGCGTCCGGCTCTCAGGCTCGATCCTCGCGGACGGGCGTTGACACCGGACATGGGTTGCTGGGGCCCACGCGGGTCCGGCGGCTCCGCCCGGTGCGCCCAACCCGCCCCTCCAGCCTTCTCCGCGGGCCAGGCGAGGCGGTGATGGCCACCAGGATTGCGATAGAGCCAAACGCCGAGTCAGCCTCCGCCTTCGTCGCCACGGCACGGCCGGTATCGGAGCCGGAAGCGCTTCCCTTGACCCTGGCTCGCCCACGGATCGATATGTATCTGCTGTCTACCGTGGTGTGCTTGCTGGTGTTGGGCACGGTGTTTATTTATAGCGCCAGTATGTACCAGAGCTACGCCGGGATTGGGGACCTCAGTACCCAGGGTAACGTAAATTACTACCTGACCCGCCAGTTTAGCTGGCTGACTCTGGGGACGATCGCCCTGGTGGCGGGGATGCTGTTCGATTATCGCCAGTTACGGAAATACACCATGCTTGGCGTGGTGATGACCGCCGGATTGTTGCTCCTGGTCCACGTCAAGAGCTTCAGCTACAGCGCGAACGGGGCCGCTCGGTGGATTCAGTTCCATGGCCTCCGCTTGCAGCCGAGCGAGATCGGCAAGCTGGCCCTTACCGTCTACGCCGCGCACTGGCTTTCCAGCAAGACGGATGATGTCCGCCATTCGATCTCGGGCTTGATCCCGTTCGGGATCGTCCTTGGTTTCACCACCCTGCTGATCTTCAAGCAGCCCGACCTGGGCACGGCGGCGGTGGTCAGCGCCGCCATGCTCGGGATGTTCTTCGTCTCCGGGGCCCGCCTCCGTCACCTGGTGTCCCTGGCGGCCCTGTTCATCCCCGTGATCTACTTCGTCCTCAATAGTGGAGGGTATTGGCACAAGCGGATTGAGATCTGGCAGGCGCCATTCGCCAATCAGCAAGCGGGCGGCTATCAGATTTCCCGAGCCCTGCTGGCCTTCTGGCATGGGGGATTGGCCGGAGTCGGCTTGGGCAACGGCCAACTCAAGGATTCGATCCCCGCGCCCCAGACCGACACTATTTTCGCCACGATCGGCGAGGAAACGGGTCTGATCGGGGCCCTGATCGTGGTGGCGCTCTTTGCCTATTTCGCCTATCGGGGGATCCGGATCAGCATGCTGGCCCAGGATCTGTTCGGTAAGCTGCTGGCGGCCGGCATCACCTCCTATCTGGTGGTGCAGGCCCTTTTGAATATGCTCTCGGTCACCAATATCATACCCTTCACCGGGGTGCCGCTGCCCTTCATCAGCTTCGGCGGTAGCTCGTTGGTGGTAAACTTACTGGCCGTGGGCATCCTATTAAACGTGTCCCGGCATCTCGAGCCGGTGCCGGAGGAACGCAGTGACCTTACGGGTACTTATTTCTGGTGGCGGAACCGGCGGCCACATCTACCCCTGCCTAACCGTCGCTCAGAGCCTGAACGCCGGCCAGGGGCTACCTGGAGGGAACGGCGCCGGCCCTGAGCCGCCCCGGTTCCTCTATATCGGCGGACCTCAGCCGCTGGACCGCCGGCTGGTGGAGGAAGCGGGCCTGCCCTTCGAGGAGGTAGCGGCCGGCGGCCTGCGTGGGGTGGGTTTGCGCGCGGTTCCCAACGCGGCCCGGCTGGCGGGAGGCGCCGCTCAGGCGTTGAAGCTGGCGCGGGCGTTCCGTCCCAACGTGGCCCTGGTGTCAGGCGGCTATGTCAGCGCGCCCGTGGTCGCGGCCTGCCTGGCGCTGCGCGTGCCCCTGGTCGTGCTCACGGTAGAGATCAACCAGGGCTGGGTCAATATGGCGGCCGCCCGCGTGGCGACGGCGGTCACCGCCTCCTTTCCTCCGGCCGTCGAACGGCTCCCGCCCGAGCGGACCACCCTGACCGGCTATCCGGTGCGCGAACCATTTTTACATATGGATCGCGAGCGAGCCCGTGCGAGCCTGGCCCTCGATCCCACGCTCCCCGTCTTGACCGTCTTCGGGGGCAGCCAGGGATCCCATAGCATCAACGAGGCGCTGGCCGGCACTCTGCCCGACCTCCTGCTCGCCACCCAGGTGCTCCATGTCTGCGGCGAGGCCGATCTGGCGGATCTAGAGGCCCGCTACGCCACCTTACCCGCCACCTTGCGGGGACGCTACCGCCTCTTCGATTACCTCCCGGCGGCGGAAATGGCCGACGTGCTGGCCGCCGCCGATCTGGTGATTTGCCGGGCGGGCGCCGCTCCCCTGGCCGAGTTGCCGCTCGCCGGCACCCCCGCGATCATGGTGCCGGGCCCGTTTTCCAGCCAAACCACCAACGCGCGCTACATGGAGGCACAGGGCGCCGCCCTCACCATTGCCAACGCGGATCTGACCCCGGAGGTGTTACGGGCCAGTGCCTTGAGCCTGCTGCGCGACCATCCCCGGCGGGAGAAGATGGCGGAGGCGGCGCGGGCGCTGGCCAAGCCCGACGCGGCGGCGGCGATTGCCGGAGTGGTCCGGCGGGTGGCCGGCGTGGGGCGGATGTGAACGAAGGAGGTGCGAGTTCTCCAAGGATGAAAGATCCCATTGGAATGGGTTGTGTAGGCCGTCGATGTCCTCTGGGCTTGGCATTTCGAGGAGGTACACTGCTATGAAAGCCGGCATCCTTCGTTCCAGCCTCGCGGTTGGCGCCCTCCTATCCGGTTCCCTGCTGCTTCCGGTCGCGGGTCCGGCGGGCGCGGCCATGAACATGGTCACCGCGAAAACCAATGCCGGACCCTACGCGCTGACCCTGGCTATTGGTCCCACCGAGCACATGTACACCATGTCGGAGGTCAAGAGTAAGCACATCAAGAGCGGTGAGGTGATGGTGAGCGGGACCATGGTGATGGGCGGCTCCGGGGGGATGGCCGGGATGGGCGGCCCCATGCCCAACCACCACCTGGAACTCCACGTGCTCCAGCGGGCCACCGGGAAGACCGTCACCAAAGCGATGGTGAGCATTACCGTTCTCTCCCCAGCGGGAAAGCTGGTGGAGCGCCTGCCGATCGCCGTGATGTACGGGATTGCCGAGGGGCCGAAGGACACCCATTTCGGCAATAATACAACCTTGAAGAACGGGAAGTACAAAGTCGCGGTCCAGGTCAACCAGGTCAAGGCCAGCTTCATGGT
>JANWHO010000055.1 GCA_025450375.1 Chloroflexota bacterium | reverse complement strand
CGGGCTCCTGCGTCAACCCTATGGTCAGGGGGGCAGGCGGAGCGGGGGCAAGACGGGCCCCGGCTTGGGTAGGGCAGATCAGGGCGGCGGAACACAGCAGCGCGATCCCGGCACGGGGCCAGACCCGGAGTGATGTGACTTTCACTCTCGTGTCAGGCTCCGAAGCTGGCCACGAGGCGCCGAAGGTACGACCGCAAGGGTTCGGCCAATTCTGGACGCCCCAGGGCTAGTTCAACGTTTGCCTTCACGTACTCGAGCTGGTTCCCCGTATCGTAGCGATTGCCCTCGAAGACATAGGCATAGACCGGCTGCGACGCGAGTAGGGCCTGGATGGCGTCAATCAGCCAGATCTCGTTGCCCTTTCCCCGGGGAGTAGAGGCGAGAATCTCGAAGATTTCGGGCGTCAGGATGCAGCCCTTGACCTGGGCCAGATCCGAGGGAGACTCCTCAATAGGGGGCTTCTCCACGATTGATTTGACCTTGAATGTGCGGTCGTCGATCTGGTCATGGGCGATCATCCCGTACTTATTCCAATCCTCGCGCGGCGCGTGGATGGCCGCCAGGACACTGGCCCCGAACCTCTCGTACACCGCCATGAGCTGGGCCACGCACGGCTGCACGGGAGGGTTGCCGTAATCCACGAAGTCATCGCCCCACAGCATGGCGAAGGGCTCGTTCCCCACCACGTTGCGGGCGCACAGCACGGCGTGTCCGTTCCCGAGAGGCTCGGGCTGGCGGACGAACACCACCTCGACCATGGTGGCCACATGGATCACCGCCTCCAGCAAGGCAGTCTTTCCGCTCTGCTTCAGCCGGTATTCAAGCTCGAAGTTGCGGTCGAAATGATCCTCGAGTGCTTGCTTCCCCCGGCTGGTGACGATGATCACCTGCTCAATGCCGCTGGCGGCCGCCTCCTCGACGATGTACTGGATCACCGGCTTGTCCACCACCGGGAGCATCTCCTTGGGCACCGCCTTGGTGGCGGGAAGGAGCCGGGTACCCAGTCCCGCGGCGGGAATCACGGCCTTACGAACCTTGGTAGGCACAATTCTCTCCTCTCAGGGCCGCGCACGCCACAAGATAGGTGCCGCGAACCCGATGAGCTTACTCTGGGCCGATGAGCGGCGTCCCCGGCTCGTCCTCCAGGGCGGTTCCGCGCCGCATATGGGGGAAGAATACTACATCCTTGATCGTATCGGCCCCGGTAAGGAACATCGCCAGCCGATCGACCCCGATCCCCAGGCCGCCCGCCGGAGGCATTCCATGCTCCATGGCCTCGAGAAAGTCCTCGTCAAACCCGTGGGCTTCCTGATCGCCCGAGGCCCGATCGGCGGCCTGGGCCTCGAAACGGCGCCGCTGGTCCTGGGGATCGTTCAGTTCGGTGAAGGCATTCGCCAGTTCAACCGTGCCGGCGAAAGCCTCGAAGCGCTCCACCAGGGTGGGATCGTCCATCTTGGTCTTGGCGAAGGGTGAGAGTTCGATCGGATAGTCGATCAGTAACACCGGATCAACCAGGGTGGGCTCCACGAAGGTGGAGAGTAATTCGTCGATGACCTTGCCGCGCAGGGTGCCTGGCGGCAGGAACAGTCCCCGCTCCCGCGCGGCGGCGATCAGCGCTTCCTCCTGTCCGGCGGGATAGGCGGCGAAATCAATCCCGCACCTGGTCAGGATTGCCTCGCGGAGTGGGATCCGCGGCCACGGTGGAGTAAGGTCGATCGTGCGTTCGCCCTGGTGGAGGATGGGACTGCCATAGAGGGCAACCGCCGTATCCGCGACCAGCGACTCTACCAGGCGCATGATGTCGTGATAGTCGGCGTAGGCCCAGTAGAGTTCGAGCATGGTGAATTCGGGGTTGTGTTTCCGGGAAACGCCCTCGTTCCGGAACACCCGCCCGATCTCGAACAACTTGTCGATCCCGCCCACCAGCAGGCGCTTGTGATAGAGTTCCAGGGCGATCCGGAGGTACAGATCCTCGCCCATCGCGTTAAAGTGGGTGGTGAACGGCCGGGCATGCGCCCCCCCATAAAGAGGTTGGAGGACTGGCGTCTCCACCTCAAGGAAGCCGCGATCCTCCAGCCATCGGCGCAGCAGCGAGGTGATGCGCGAGCGCGCCGCCAAGCGGTCATAACTTTCGCGATTGGCGATCATATCGAGATAGCGCTTCCGGTAGCGTACCTCAATGTCACTCACTCCATGGAACTTATCGGGGAGTGGGCGGAGTGACTTGGCGATCAAGCGGATTTCGGCGGCCTTGAGGGTTATCTCGCCGGCGCGGGTCCGGAACATATGTCCCGAGGCCCAGATGAAGTCACCGGGATGGAGGTTCTTGAAAAGCGCGTAGGATTCCTCGCCGACCACGTCTTGACGGCAGTAGATCTGGACCCTGCCGCTCCCATCCAGCACATGGGCGAAACCGGCTTTTCCCTGGACTCGCTGGGTAACCATCCGACCGGCAATGCTGATCGCGGGCCGCGACTCAGCCTCATCCTCGGGCAGGTCCGGGTCGAAGGCAGCCACCGCCTCGGCGGCCGTGTGGGTGCGGGTCACCCGAGGGGGATACGGATCGATGCCCCGAGCCCGCAGATCGTCCACCATCTGGCGGCGCGCGGTAAGTTCCTCTACTTCACTCATACAGTTAGTCTGGCTACCTCTTTCCCCATGAATCCGGCACGCGGTGTATCCACCCTATTCTACCGAAAAGCGCCAGAAGGACATCAGGGATGGATCGTGATTTTCCAGTGGCTGATAATGTAGTCGAGGGCGGAAGCGATAGTGATCGCCGTGGTGATCCAGAGACCGGCCAGCACGAGAGTTCTATCGAGGTCGAGCACGGCCAGCAAGAGAGCCACCAGGGTGATCGCGGTCTTCCACTTGCCAAGTTGACTGGCCCCAATTGCCACTCCCTTGGCCGCCGCCTGGCTCCGTAGGCCGGCCACGATAAACTCGCGCGCGACGATTACGGCCGCCATCCAAGAGGGCACGGCGCCGGTTCCGGTGAGGATGATCAGGACGGTGGACACCAAGATCTTGTCCGCCGCCAGATCCATGAATACCCCGAGCGAGCTCACCACCTTCATCCGGCGGGCTAGATAACCGTCCAGATAATCAGTGATCGAGGCCGCCGCGAACAGGAGCGCGGCCACGACGCGGAGGCCGTGCGCGTTAATCAAGAGCAATGCGGCAATCGCGGGCGAGCTCAGGAGCCGGAATAGGCTGAGCCAATTGGGCAAGCTCTGGAAGGCGGACGGTCGCCTACCTCCCTGATCCGCCCTCCCGGCTCCAGGGGAACTCATCGGGTCAACCCCGGGCCGCCGACGATCTGCCCGCGGAATGACTCCGGGGACGAAACCGCCGGATGACGGAACTGACTGATAGCGCGAGACACCCGCAAGCGGCAAGCCATGGATTCATTCACCATGGTGCTACCGGTAATTCGTGAACTGGATCGGCACGGGATAGTCCTTCCCCCGCAAGGTCGCCTGCACTGCCTGCAGATCGTCCTTGCTCTTACTGGTGACCCGGATAGCGTCGCCCTGGATCTGGCTCTTGACCTTGGGGAAGTTGTCACGGAGCAGCTTGCTTATTTCCTTCGCCAACTCCTGGCTGAGCCCCATTTGTAAGGTGCCCACCTGACGGACGCTTCCCCCCAGGGCTTCGACTGGCTCCTCGAACTTGATGATCTTGAGGGACAGCTTCCGTCCAATCATTTTGGACTGCAAGATGTCGCGGACCGCGTTTTGGGTCATCGTGTCCGGCGCCTTCAACTCGACCTCGGTTTTCTCAAGCACGATGGTAGAGCCGCTGTCCTTCAGGTCGTAGCGGGTGTGAACTTCCCGCAACGTCTGGTCGATAGCGTTAACCAACTCCTGGCGATCGAACTCCGAGACCACGTCAAATGAACTGTCTGCCGCCATCGAACGCTCCTCTCTCTCATGCATGATACCGGTACGGCCAATCACGCACCCCGGCGCCTCGGGCGCGGCGGCGGATCGAGCCGGCCCGGCTTGGCGTGGGAGGATCCTAAATAATATGGGTGACGAATAGGGCCACCACTACCAGGATAACGGTCAGCGCCGAAATCATGGCATAGGTAAGCGGGGTCAAGCGCGTGACCGTCCCAACCTGGGACAGCGGGCGGGCGACCACTTGAGCCGGGCGGGCGTCTCGATAGAGGGCCAGGGTTTGGTCCGCGTCGAGGCCCAAATAGAGCGCGTAGTTCCGGATGGCGCCGCGGGTATAGACATCATCCGGCAGGGCGTCCAAACGGTCGGACTCCAGGGCCTCCAACTTGTCGCGAGCAATGCGGGTGTCCGCCTCTACCTGGCTGAGTTTCGCCTTCTTCTTCCCTCTCGCGTCGCGCAAGGTCTCACCCAGTGTCGGCACCTTCTTCTCCTCTGGTCAATTAGAATCACGAGCGTACGATTCGCCCGGGCCTCCGACAACGGTCGGATGGCAGGGACGACGACTGCGGTCGGGTGTACATGGCAAACGGTCCTTGACGCTCCACTGGGCTGGTTAGCGGCTTCCTAGCCGATTGATAAGACGATTTTGCCGAACTGGGCCGACTCTTGCATACGGGATTGAGCGGCGCCCGCCTCGGCAAGGGGGAACACTTGATCCACCGCCGGGCGCAGCGTCCCATCGGCAAACATATCGAGCATCGCCTGGAACTCCGCCGGCGTCCCCATGGTAGAGCCCAGCACGTCGAGTTGCTTCCAGAATATCCGCCGGACCACCACCTCGGGCGCCGCCCCCAGGGTCGATCCGTAGGTCACGATGCGGCCGCCGGGCCGGATCACATCGAGAATATGATTGAAGGTGTCGCCCGCGACGCTATCGACCACCAGATCGGGACCGAGCCCTCCGGTAGCCTGCCGCACCTCTTGCACCCAATTCTGGGTCTTATAGTTGAAACCCGCGTCGGCACCAAGTTCGCGCGCGCGGGCCAGCTTGTGGTCGCTGCTGGAGGTTACCAGCACGCGGGCGCCCAGACGCCTGGCGAATAGGAGGATGAAGGACGAGACACCACCGCCAATTCCAGGGATAAGCACCGTCTGACCAACCTGAACCTGCCCTCGGGTCACCAGGGCGCGGTACGCGGTCAGTCCGGCAAGCGGGAGAGCGGCGGTATCCTCCCAGGAAAGGGCTTCCGGCTTGGAGAACACGGCGGACGCGGGGACCAAAACCTGTTGGGCATAGGTGCCGTTTTCCGGCAAGCCAAGGATTCGCCAGGAGGATCCGGGGATACGTGGGTCGTCGCCCCACTCCAACGAGGGGTTGATCACCACTTCCTGGCCGGGGGAGATATTGGTTACCCCTTCGCCCAACGCGAGGATCTCGCCCGCCCCATCCGCCCCAGGGGTAATGGGAAGCGTAATCCCGGCGTACTGACCCAAACGAATGTAGAGGTCGCGTCGATTGAGGGCGGCGGCTCGCAATCGGACCACCACCTGGCCGGGCCCCGGCAGCAGGTCCGGCACCTTCTCCAGGCGCAAAACTTCCGGACCGCCGGTAGCGCGCTGCACGATTGCTTGCATACTCCGCTCCTTGTTCATTGAGTGCTTTAAGGGATGGGGAGGCGCCTCGTTCCGGCGCGTCCCATTTCGCTTTAGTGTACCGGAGCGAGGCTTCACTCTGGGATGTCCAATCGGACGGATCGGACGGATCTGTTCGCGGCGGTGGCTACGCGGGAGACGCGGCCACGGTTGGTTCCACGGGTGCAACCGGCTCCTCGCGGGTCAACTCGTAGAACACGCCATCGGCGCGCAGCCCGCCAAGGGCGACAAACTCGTGGAGGGTGCCGGCATACTCAAATCCTGCTTCTTCCAGGGTGGTTCGGACCGCGAGATTCGCGGCGTCGACCACGCTGTTCAGGCGCCGGACCCCCGGCAGCACATCCGCCCTGACTAGCAATGCCTCCAGCACCGGCGCCAAAGCGGCCTCATGTCCGGGCGTGGCAAAGAGGTCCAGCATGCGCACATGGTCTCGGTATGGTTGAGGACCAGTGGGCAAATCGGCGGGCAACACCGTGCCCAACGCGGCAGGCGTCCCTTCGGCGGCCACCCCGAGAATCGAGGCGCCCTTGCCTCGCTCCAGCGTATCTAGCAAGAGCAACACCGCTTCGTCCGCCCCATAGGCGCCATACGCCTGGAGGGCGTGGTATCGGACCAGGTAGGGGACGGGGGCGCTCAGGAGGTGGAGGAGGGCCGCCTTGTCCGAGCGTCGCAATGGGCGCCGGGCGAGGGCTGAGGGCCCGATCGAGCCAAAGTATCGGAGGTCAAACGCCTCGGCATCGCCGAAGATAAATCGGGTAGTTACTCTTCCCGACAGATCCGGCATCGTCAGGTAGTCAACGAACTCGAAGGTTCGGAGGAGTCGGTGGGAGGGCGAGTCGACAATGGTCTGGGCGAGCACGCCTTGGCCGCCATCGCTGGAAAAACGGTCAAGTGCTACCTCAAGCACATGACGAGCCAGGCCCTGCTCACGGCGATGGGGAGTGGTAAACAGATTGTGGATCGAACCGAGATGGGGAATCCGATTCGAGCGGGAAAGCTCCAGAGCACAGACAATACCCTCGATCGTGGTGGCCACGTACCAACGGTCGCCGATATCCTCGCGCGCCGTAAGGCGGGTCTCGATGTCGCGGGCCGCTCGTGGCGATACCTGGTCGCGCGCGGCCCAAAACGCGATGAGCGCATCGGCGCCGGCGCCAAGGGGCGCGCGCAGTTCGTGAATGACTGCCTCCTCGCCATCAGGGAGCGAAAACCGCTCGACCCTGCCTTGCACTGACTCCCCGCCCCTCCGCTACCGTCCCGCGCGCTCCATGGGGAAATCATAGCGTAGATGTGGGCTGCCCGTGATCGGGCGACTCCGCCACCCAACAGCGGGCCGTCGCTGGTTACGCGGCGCCTGAGATTGTATCGGACCGATCCGACCGATCCGACCGATCTTCACATGCCCCGTATGCCCTGCGGCAGGGCACGCGGGGCGCTTGCCGTAACGGCATGGACGGCAGTATCTTCACCAATGAGCCAGGAGTCGGCGGGCGGCTCCGATCTGGGTGGATGAACCCGCACTCTCCTGACCTCCGAGACACGTCTAGAAATGGGCGCTCACCGCCTTCGTTGTGCCTGTAGGAATCGGGTTGGGTTGCATGGATGCGTGATCTTGGCGAGACCACGATCAAGGCCAGATCACTGGCACTGCTCACTCCCCTTCGCCAATGCATGTTGGCCGCGTACTGGTTCTCGCTCAGCTTCCATGCAGGGGCTCTCCTTGGGGTTGCGGTGCCCGCGCAGCTTACTACCCTGGCTAACCCGGCCCGGGCGACCATTTTGCTCGCGGTCCTTGGTGGGGTTGGCGGCTTCGTCTCGATGGTCGTGCAGCCGATCGCGGGTGTCCTGAGCGACCTATCGGTGAGCACCTGGGGCCGGCGTCGACCGTACCTGCTCGGCGGCGCGGCCCTGGATACCGCCGGCCTGGTGCTCATGACCTGGACAAGCTCGGTCAGCTTGTTGTTCGCGGGTTACCTGCTCGCCAGCTTCGGCAACGCGGTGAGCGGCGCCGCCTACCAGGCATACATTCCCGATCATGTCCCGCCGCGGCAATATGGCGAAGCCTCAGGTTATCTGGGCGCGATGAGCATGTTGGGGACCATCGTCAGTTTCGGGGTGGCGGCGATCCTGGTTTCGCCCCAGCATGTCGCCTCGTTTTACGGAGTCACCGCGCTCCTCATCGGCGGGGGCGCCTGTTTGACCGCCATCGTGGTTGCCGATCTCCCTGGCCAGGCGTTGGCGCGGCCGGTGGTGCAATCGTGGCGGGCCCTCTGGGTCGCCCCCTGGCGCGACCCCGATTTCTCCTGGGTGTTCGCCACCCGCGCGATGATGATGCTCGCGCTATACACGTTGTTCACCTTCGTCGCCT
>JANWHO010000054.1 GCA_025450375.1 Chloroflexota bacterium | reverse complement strand
TTGAATATCTCAGTTCGTTCGCGGCGGGTGGGCGGCTGCAGTACTGGCAGTTGCTCAAAACGCCGGGGGACGATCCCCTGGTCAAGCAGCATATCGCCCTGGAGCGCGGGTTTCCCTGGTATCTCCTGGGAGATACCACCATGCATCCCGGCATTAGCGGTCTGGCCCGTACCTTGACCGAGGATCAGCACCTCCCGCTCCCCGCGAGCGTCTTGGCCATGGTAAGCGAGGGCCTGACCGGCGGCACGCCACCCTTCTTGCATGGAGAGGATGAACAAACCTGTCTGGCCGTGGCGGCGGCCGTGGCCGGCCGAGCACAACGGCCGGTGTTGGTGATCGATGGGGCCCGCCTGATCGAACGCGAGGACTTCGAGCCGCTGTTGCAGCGGTGCCTCCGCGAGGCGGTGCTCAAGGGGTTCACTCCCTGCGTCACCGGGGTGGCTGGGCTGCTGCGCCACCCCGCGCACGGCGAAAGTTGCCGGCAGCGGCTCTTGCGCTGCCCCATCGCGCCAATCCTGGTTAGCCAGGAGGAGCAGGGCGGCGTCGCCTATGGGGGGACGGGGGTTCTCCCGGTCGCCGTGCCGCCGCCGCTCTCGCAGGATCGGTTGATCCGCTGGCACGAGGTGGCCGAACTCCACGGCATCGCCCTGGATGAGCGGGCATTCCTGGCGCTCTCGGAAACCGACGGGCTGAGCGGGGCCTTGATCGAGGAAGTGGCGTTGGTGGCCAAGGCCGGGGCGGCGGCGATCGGGGAAACACCCGAGGTCCGCCATGTGCTGCAAGCGGCCCGCGCCGCCCTGCGCCATAACGGCCCCTCGCTCACCCTGATCGCCCCCCGCTTTGTCTGGGAGGACATCGTCCTTCCCGAGGATAGATTACGGATTCTCCGCCACCTCTGCAGCCGGGTCCGCTACCGATCACGGGTGCAGCATGACTGGGGCATGGGGCGCGGAGTGATGCCTGGAGTGACCGCGCTCTTCGCGGGCCAGCCGGGGACGGGGAAGAGCATGGCCGCCGAGGTGATCGCCAATGACCTTGGGCTGGACGTGTGCAAGATCGACCTGGCCCAGGTGATCAGTAAGTATATCGGCGAGACGGAAAAGAATCTGGCTAAGATCTTCGACGAATCGGAACGCTGCGGGGTGGTTCTGGTGTTCGACGAGGCGGACGCCCTGTTCGGGAAGCGATCGGACGTCAAGGATAGCCACGATCGCTATGCCAACGTAGAGACCTCCTATCTTTTGCAGCGCATGGAGCGGTATCGCGGATTGGCCATTCTGACCACCAACCTGCGCGCCAATCTGGACGAGGCGTTCATCCGCCGCATTGGGGTGAGCATCGACTTCCCGCTTCCGGGGGCCGCGGATCGCCTTCGCCTCTGGCAACGAGCATTGGCCGAGGCTCCCTGCGAGCCTGATTTGGTGCTGGCCGAAGTATCGGAGCGCCTGGAACTGGCGGGGGGCTCGATTGTCAGCGCCGCCCTGGCCGCCGCCTATCTGGCCGCCGAGGCAGGTTGCCCGGTCTCCAGTGAGTTGCTGATCCGGGCCGTGCGATGGGAGCAACAGAAAGCCGGGCGCTTAATGGGGAGTGACTCCCTGGATGCTCTTCTCCCTTCCTCCGACCGAGTCGGACGGTAAGGAGCAACTCTCCCTCTGGATTGCCCTGGCAAAATGTGCGGGGAAATGTGCGGGGGGACTAGAGAAACGGCCAGAGAGAGGGTATAATAGCCACGGCCATCATCGTTGGCGGCGACGATCCCTCAATCGTCGCTCTTTGTTGGCGAACCCTGATTCGTGCAAGTCCGTTACCAGAAGGGCCCCTAATGGGCGCACCCCCGGTTCACTTCAGGTTAGAAACGCGACTCGACCAGGCCCGCCGAGGTGGGTCCGCGACGTGCCCTTTCCCGACTAGAAGGACGCATTCATGATTGATCTTCCCATGGCACCCGTACCGCACAACGAGCCCATGGGTGATGATGAGCGGCAACTGGCGGTTGGATTCGGCTTTTGCCATAACGAGATCAACACCCTCGCCCGCCAGGTCGTGGCGGCAAGCAGCCAGGTCGGAGCCCTTGCTTCTCTCCTGGCGGAGCGCGGCCTTCTTAGCGAGGAAGAACTCGAATCACGCCAGGCCGAGGAGTTGAAGCGCCTCAAGGCCGTGCTGGATCGCGAGGATTTCGGGGTCGCGGTCTCATCGGAGTTCCCCGACAAATATGCTATTCCGCCCGAAAAACTGCCGGACATCGATTGCGAGGCCCGCCTGCCCCTCTGCCGCGCCGCCTGTTGCTCGATGCGTTTCGCGCTGTCCACCCAGGATCTCGACGAAGGAGTGGTGCGGTGGGAATATGGGCAGCCGTATTTGATCCGCCATAATCCAGAAGTGGGCCGGTGCGTGCATCAAGATCCGGATACCTTTCACTGTGGCGTGTACGAGAAGCGGCCCAGTGTGTGCCGGGTCTATGATTGCCGGAAAGACGCACGGGTGTGGGTGGATTTCGAGCAGCGGATCATTAACCCGGATCTGTTCATCACCATGTCGAACGGCCGCCTGCGTCCACAGTTTCCCAAGCGGGACGCCAAGAGCGCCGCGCCCGCCCCGGTTTCCGCGGAAGGCGCCGCCTCATGACCATGCTGACCGACTTCAACGCCACGCTTAAGCAGCTCTTGGTGAAACGAGTGCCGCTGGATCCCAACGAGGTCGAGATCAGTTTTGATTGTCCTAAACGCGAGTGGTCCGCCAAGGTGATTAAACCAACGGTGAATCTCTATCTCTTTGACGTGCGGGAGAACGTCTCGCTGCGTACGCTCAATTATCGAACCGTGAATGGGCCGGAGGGAAGGACCGGTCGGGTGCGGCCACCGGTCTACGTGGATCTCTCGTACTTCGTGACCAGTTGGGCTCGCGAGATCTCGGACGAGCATACACTGCTCTGGCGCGCGATGACCGCCATGATGCGTGAAAGCGAGATAGGCAAGGATCTGCTGCAGGGGACCATGAAGGTGGATTTCCCGGTCAACATCATGGTCGCCCAAGCGGAAGGAGTGTTGCGGAACCCGGGAGAGTTCTGGAACGCGCTCGATAATGACTTGAAGCCGGCCGTGGTCTATGCCGTGACCTTGCCGGTGGACCTGAACGTGATGCGGGAAGCGCCATTGGTGCTCACGACGATTACCGACATCATGGACGCGCGGAAACAGCGGGTTAGTCATTGGCTGGCAGTCGGCGGTATCGTACACGCGAAGGCCAAGGGGAAGGGGCACGGGGCGCCGGTCCCCGGTGTGGGGGTGTCCTTCCCCGATCTGGGAATCAGCGTGCGAACCGGCGATGACGGTCGCTTTGTCGCCTCGGGGGTGCCCGAGGGGACACATCAGGTGCGGATCACCCAGGATGGTGGGGCGGTGTTGGACCGGGAACTGGTGGTTCCCAGTCAAAACTACGATCTGGAGGTGTGAGGATGGGCAGCGCATGGCGCCGCCGGGCCCGATCGCCCGCGGGACGGGAGGGGCGCACGGTACGAAGCTGGTCGGACCTGTAGCTCAGCTAGAAGAGGGAAGGGAAAGTCTCGATGGCCACAAGCTATCTCGCGCCTGGAGTCTATGTCGAGGAAGTTGCCGGCGGTAGTAAGCCGATTGAGGGTGTTGGTACGGCGGTTGCCGGGTTTATTGGGTTCGCCGAGCGCGGGCCCTTCAACCAGGCTACCCTGATCACCAACTGGACCCAGTACAAGAACACCTTTGGCGACTTTATCGAAGGCGCCTATCTGGCTCACAGCGTTTACGGCTATTTCAATAATGGGGGCGGCGTGTGCTATGTCGTGCGCCTGGGCTCCGAGGGGAATGGGGCCGGGAGCGGCAACGGCCAGGTAAGCGCGCAACCCGCGCAACGCCTGCTTCCGTCCCGCGCGGGCACCGGCAGCGGAGCGCTCCGTCTGACCGCGCTGCCGGGGGCGGCCGCCAACGTGGTGGTGGAGATCGCCAACGCCACGCCCGAGGCCCCAGGGGCCACCGCCGAGAAGAAACCAGACGGCAAGGAGAAGGCGGAGGGCGCCGCGCCGGCCCCGGAAGCCGATCCCACTCCGCGGTTCAATATGACCGTCCGCTCCGGTGATACCCAGGAACGGTACGACAACGTCACGCTGAAGCGGGGAGACGCCCGCTTCGTGGAGACCGTGGTCAACCAGGGCCGGGTTGCCTCCAAGCTAGTCCGGGCCATGCTCGAGGCCACGGACGAGACCTCCCTGATGGTGCCGCCGCAACTCGGGCTCTTCAATCTGGAGAGCGCGCCGCCCGTGGTGGCCCTGACCAGTCTCACCCCCAATGATTACATCGGCGACTCCGCCGACCGGACGGGCTTGGGCGGCCTCGACGCGGTGGATGAGTTGACTATTCTCTGTGCTCCCGACCTGATGAGCGCCTATCAGAAGGGCCTGATCGACGGCGACGGCCTCCGCGCCGTACAGACGGCGATGATCGACCATTGCGAGCGCAATGGCGACCGGGTGGCCATTCTCGACGCTCCTCCTGGGATGAAGCCTCAGCAAATCAAGGATTGGCGCCTGAACGAGGCGCGGTACGACTCGTCGTACGCGGCCTTCTACTATCCCTGGATCCAGGTAAACGATCCGGTGAGCGGCAAGACGATGAACCTGCCTCCCAGCGGCCACCTGGCCGGTGTGTGGGCCCGGACCGACAATACGCGCGGCGTACACAAGGCGCCGGCAAACGAGACGATCGCCGGCTGCATTGGCCTGGAGTATCAGACCAACCAGATGGAGCAGACCCTGCTCAATCCGGTCGGTATCAACTGCATCCGCGCCTTCCCCGGCCGCGGCATCCGTATCTGGGGCGCCCGCACCATGTCCAGCGACCCCGAATGGCGGTATCTGAACGTGCGGCGTCTGTTCAACTTTGTCCGTGAGAGCATCGCGGGCGGCACCCAGTGGTCGGTATTCGAGCCCAACGACCAGACGCTGTGGATGCAGCTTCGGCGTGACTCGTCCGCGTTCTTGACCCGTGTCTATATGACCGGGGCGCTCTTCGGCGCCACGGCCAAGGATGCGTTCTATGTCAAGTGCGATGCCGAGAATAATACGCGGGAGACCATTGATGCCGGTCAGGTAATCGTGGAGATCGGGATTGCTCCCACGAAGCCCGCCGAATTCGTGATCTTCCGGATCAGCCAGTGGGCGCCTGGGGCTGAGTAGGCCGGATTAGTTCATAGAACAGGGGAGTTGTAGAAAGATGCCAGACCGAAACGATCCGATCGCGGTTTTTTCGTTCCAGCTCAAGATCCAGGGCATGGATACGATTGACTTCACCGAAGCCTCGGGCTTCGATAACAACACCCAGGTGATCGACCACCAGCAGGTCGATAAGAGCGGCAAGAACATCTTCATCAAGCAGTTCGGCAACGTGAAGTGGGGCGACATCACCCTCAAGCGCGGCTTCACCTCCGACAAGACGCTCTGGAATCTGCGGGAAAAGGTGATCGACGGCAAGCATGCCGAGGCCCGGAAGAATGGGTCGATCATCGGCCTCGCCGCCGATCAGGCCACTCCGGTGATCCAGTTTGACTTCATCAATGGTTGGTTGAGCAGCTGGAAGAGCAGCGGCCTTTCCGCCAAGGGCAACGAAGTGTTGACCGAGGAAGTGACGCTGGCGCACGAGGGCCTGAAGCGGATCGTATGACAAAGCTGCAAACCGAGTTTCCGTTCGTCCTACCTAAGGGATTTGTCGACTACGAGGGCAATCTGCATCGTGAAGGCACCATGCGGCTGGCCACGGCGGGTGATGAAATCGTGCCTCTGCGCGATCCAAGGGTTAAGCAGAATCCAGCCTATTTGGTGGTCATCTTGCTGAGCGAGGTGATCACCAAGCTGGGCACGCTCAATTCGGTCTCGACGGCGGTGATCGAAGGGATGTTCTCCACCGACCTGGCCTATCTGCAAGGGTTCTACCGGCGGATCAACTCGGAAGGCGGCGAACCGATCAAGGTCGTATGCCCCAACTGCTCCACCGAGGTGGAGGTGGATATTACCGAGCTGGGGGGGTAGCTCGCTACCCCCTCGATCGGGTCTATGAGGAGGTAGCATACATCGCGTACCATTTCCACTGGGCAGACGAAGCGATTCTGGGCATGTCGCATCAGGATCGCCGGCGCTGGGTAGAGGAAATCGATCAGATCAATCGGCGGCGCAACGCGGAGGATGAACAACGAATCACTTCGGCGTTCAAGGATCTTCGTTAGAGCGCCGCTCCCCCTCTCGGAATCGCCGATCCTCCGCCTTTCGGCGGGGGATCGGCTCTGGGGCCGCAAGGAGTGTAACTATGCCTAGCATGGCCAGTACTAGCTACAGTTCGTCTCAAGAATATATTGTCACCCAAAAATTCTCGGTGGAAATTCAGGGCCTCGAGGTTGCCTATTTCAGTGAGTGCTCTGGTCTGGAACTGAATACGGAAGTCTTTGAGTACGCTGAAGGGGGCCTGAACGGCTATACCCATAAGTTACCGGTCCGGACCAAGGTTGGGAATATTACCCTCCGCCGCGGTCTGGTTCAAGATGATACGCTCTGGATCTGGTACAACGCGGTCCTTGATGGCACGATAAACCGGAAAGCGATCACGATCAATGCCTACTATCAGACGGCGGGCACTACCAGTGCGAGCAAGATAAGTTGGACCCTGGCCGATGCCCTCCCGGTGAAGTGGAGCGGCCCTTCCTTCAAGGCTTCCGAGAACGCGGTGGCAATCGAGGCGCTCGAGTTTGCCTGTGCCGCCTTCACCCGAGTCACCGGTGGCTAAGCCGAAGGGAGCCGGGCCCAAAAAACCCGGTCCGAGCGCGCCGCCACGCGGGCGGCATGGGCTTTCGCGCGCTGGACGCGCGCGGGCCGTCGCCCTCGCCGAGCGCCATCCACGCTTCGTGGAGACTCTCTTGCGCCGCCAGGTTATCCAGGCGCCAGGTCTCCTGGCGCTGAACCACGGGCCGGCGCGGCCCGCGGTGCCGCTCCTGTCACCGATCACCCCTCTGGCCCGCCGCATGTGGGAGGATCTGCTGGCCCGCTATGCCACGGAGTCCGCCGGTGGGACGGACGTCTCGGGCACCCTGGCCGCGAACCGTGAACTCCTCCGGTCGCTCAGCCTCCTGGCTTCCCTGACCCAGCATACGCGGCGAGCGACCGCCCGACAGGCAGCCGCGCGCGCCTCTACGGCCGCGTCCGGACCAGTCGTTCACGCCGCGGCCAGCCCGGCCATGCTCACCAGTCTGCCGTTCTCACACCCAGCCCTGCCTGGGCTGGCCGCCGTCGCGGCCATGAGCGCCTCGCTTGCCCCGGTGCAAGTGGCAATCGCGCGGTCCCTGGAGGGGCCGATCCGGGCTTCCACACTGGGCATCAGCGGCCCACGTATTCCCGATCGCTTGAGGGAGATTCCGGTGCAAGGGGTTCAGGTTGGGACACTCGGCCCCTCATCGGCGACGGTCCCCGCGCGTCTGGGAGAAACGGGCGAGTTCGCGATCGGTCATCCTTCCCTCCCGACGATCCCCGCGCGCCTGGGAGAAATTCCGACAGGGGCGAGTTCAGTCCATGAGCTCCCCGACACGCGGCGGGGACGCCAGATGACCATCATGCAGGCGGGTGGGGCGGGCGCCAGTACTTTTGCTCCGCCCTGGTCCGCCGCGGAATCGACCATGCAGGTGGCGTCCGCCAGGCGGAGCCTGGCCGCTTCGCCGGCTGCCTTGCTCGCCTCCGCGATCCCGTTCCGAGCTCTGGCCGCCGCGAATCGCCAGCTTACCGCGCACCAGGAGCGGGCGGCCACCGACCGGGCCATGGCGGCGGCGATGGCCGGGCTCGGCCGGTCAACCCCCACCCTTCGAGCGGCAGCGGCCCGGGCCGGCGGTGATTCCGGAGGGACCGGAGCGGTATCGGCTCCTCCAGCGCCGCGCCAGACCGTCCTGCGCCAGATCGCGGGCAGCGTCGGGCAACCAATGGCGCCGGTGGTTCGGCGGATGATGGAAAGAGCGCTCGGGGCGACCTTTGCCGATGTGCGCGTTCACACTGGGAGCACGGCGGGCGGAGCCGCCC
>JANWHO010000053.1 GCA_025450375.1 Chloroflexota bacterium | reverse complement strand
TGATCGGCGCTTGACAAACCTCCTCCGTTGTTCCAAACTCATAAGGAGAAGTTGAATAAAGCAATCTTTATCTATCGAGGTGATAGTGCGCGAATGGCGTGAGTTGCGGTTGTACTTCCGGGCGCTGGCCGATGTGCGGCGCCTGCGGATGGTGGCGATCCTGGCCGCCACCGGGGAGGTGGGGGTAAAGGATCTGTGCCTTCAACTGCGCGCCAGCCAGCCTTTGGTGTCCTGGCATTTACGCGTCCTGACCCGCTGTGGCCTGGTGGCGACCAGGCGGCAGGGCCGGCAGGTCTTCTGCTCGCTCAATCGGGAAGCTTTCTCCGCCTATCAGACCCGGCTGGCTCAGATGCTGGATGATCGAGGGCTGGAAAGCGAGGGCCTCACCAGGGAGGACGCGGGACAATTTGTCGGCGCCACCCCACCGGTGAGCGCCGGATTATAGGGAAAAGGGGAACGAGAGTGGCGAAGGTTCGAGTCGCGATTATCGGCGTGGGCAACTGCGCGTCGTCCTTGGTGCAAGGGGTCCAGTATTATCGGAATGCCGCCGATGATGACTTCGTGCCCGGCCTGATGCACGTCAATCTGGGCGGCTACCATGTGCGGGATATTGAGTTCGTGGCGGCATTCGACATCGATCGGAACAAGGTAGGGAAAGACCTCTCCGAGGCGATATTCGCCGAACCGAACAATACGCTCAAATTCTCCGATGTCCCTCATGTGGGGGTACCGGTGCATCGAGGGATGACCCACGATGGACTGGGAAAGTACCTTTCCGAAGTGATCACCAAAGCGCCCGGGCCCACCGCCGACATCAAGAGTATTCTTCGCCAACAGCACGCTGACGTGGTGATCAACTATCTCCCGGTGGGAAGCGAAATGGCCACTAAATGGTATGTGGAACAGATTCTCGATGCCGGTTGCGCCTTCGTGAACTGCATTCCCGTCTTTATCGCGCGCGAGGACTATTGGCAGCGCCGTTTTCTGGAGCGTGGCCTCCCGATGGTGGGCGATGATATTAAATCGCAAGTTGGCGCCACTATCGTCCATCGCATGCTCACCCGACTGTTCCGTGAACGCGGCGTCCGGTTGGAGCGGACCAGCCAGCTCAACGTGGGGGGGAACACCGATTTTCTGAATATGCTGGAGCGGGAGCGCCTTGAGTCAAAAAAGATTTCCAAGACGAATTCGGTGACCAGTCAATTGGACTACGACATGGGCAAGGATAATGTTCATATTGGTCCCAGCGACTACGTTCCGTGGCTGACCGACCGCAAGTGGGCCTATATTCGCCTGGAAGGGAGAACCTTCGGGGACGTTCCGCTGTCCATGGAACTGAAACTGGAGGTATGGGATTCACCGAACTCCGCCGGGGTAGTCATAGACGCGGTTCGCTGCGCCAAGCTGGCCCTGGACCGGGGGATCGCGGGCACGCTAGAGGGTGCATCTGCCTACTTCATGAAGTCGCCGCCGGTTCAGCACGCCGATGATCGCGCCCACGACATGGTGGAGGATTTCATCACGGGGGCGGAGGTGCCGACCGCCTTCCCAACCGGGGTTACCCCATGCTAACAGCGTGGGCCTGGCATGCCATTCGGGTATTGGGCCTCGTTGTCCCCCTCGGGTGGCTCCGGCGGTTCGCGGCCGGCATTGCCTGGATGGGCTTTCTGGCCATGCCAAGCCAGCGCGCCAACATCCGCCGCAACCTTAGGGTCGTTCTGACCGGATCGCCGGAACCATCTACCTTAGCGGCTGAGCGGCGGATCCGTACGCTCGCCTGGCGAGAAATGGCCGGATATGGTCAGGTGATGCTCGATTTGGTCACGTTGCCGTCTATCGCCGCGAAGGTACACGCCGACACCAAGGATACCGCCGGCTGGCATCACCTCGACGGCGCTCTCCGGGCCGGTCGGGGTGTCGTGTTTGCCACCGCCCATTTCGGGAGCTGGGACGCGGCGGGAGCGGCGGTGGCCGGCCACTGCGCTCCTGGGACCGTGTTCGCGGTCACGGAGCCCTTTAGTGATCCACGCCTTGAGGCCCTGGTGACCGGAGAACGCGCTCAGTATGGGCTTGGAGTGGTCCCGATGACGGATGTCCGGCGGATGGTTCGCACTCTCCGCGATGGGAAGATTCTTGGGGTGCTCATTGATCGTCCGGTGACCAGCGGTGATGGGATCCCGGTCTCACTTTTTGGCCGCGAGACGATCCTACCGGCTGGCGCCGCGGCGCTGGCCACCCTCGCTTCGACCGTCATCGTCCCCGGCTATCTGCTGCGCCGTCCCGATGGTGGCTTCGAGGGTGAGATTCTCCCTCCCATCGAACCGATTCGCACGGGGAATCGGCAGAAGGACCTAGCGGCTACCATGCAGCTGGTGGTCCAGAGCCTTGAACCGGCAATCCGTAAGGCCCCTCACCAGTGGTACATGTTTCGAGATATGTGGCCGTCCGTCGCAAAGAGCCCTGTCCCAAGCAGGAGTGAATCACGGGCCCGCATTCGTTACGTGGTCCGCCCAGTGGTCCAATATGGATCCGTGATCGTCGCGGCCTGGTATGCCAGGCGGTTGCCGATCGTGCGCACGGCCTGGAGGGTGTTCGCATGAAGAAGATGCGAATTGACGGCCCGGTGGACCAGGCGCGCCGTAAAGTCGTTCCCATGCTGAAGCTGCGCGGATACCGCGCGCTCGTGGGAGTGGTATCGCTGGCGCCGCGCTTCGTTTCCTACAGCCTTGCCCGTTGGAGTGGCACTCTATTCTCGCTCTTCCCGACCGAGCGGCGGGCCGCCTTGCGCGCCAACCTGTCGGTGGCGATGGACCTTCCGGTCGAGGATCGGCGCGTCCACGCGGTCGCGCGGGCGGCCTTGCGCCACTGGCTCCTTAACTTCGTCGACCTGCTCGCGGTGGGACGGGCGGACTTTCCCGCCTTAATTCGCCGAGCGCCGGTTGAAGGTTGGGAACACTTTAACACGGCCTACGCCCAGGGCAGGGGCGTGGTGTTGGTGAGCGCGCACTATGGTCCATACGACACCCTTGTCCAGCGCTTGGCGGTGCGAGGGGTTCCGGTTCTCATTCCGGTCGAGAAACTCGATCCGCCCGCGCTCCTTGACTTTATGCGGGCACGGCGCGGGAGACTGGGAATGCGACTCGAGCCCGTGGGGATGAGAACCTTCGCTACGATGTCGGCTTTCCTCAAGGACGGTGGCGTGGTGGTGGTGGTGTCCGATCGCGATATACAGGGGAACGGTGAACCAGCGGAACTGTTCGGCCGCCCGGTTACGCTCCCCACCGCCGGACTGATCCTGGCGCTCCGCACCGGTGCCCCGCTCCTGGGGGCCTTTGGCTACCGCGACCAGCATGGATGCATTAGCGGACGCTTCACGGCACCCTTTGACTTTGGCCTTGCACCCGGCACACGGGCTGGGGCCCGGATACCGGCTCGGGATTTGCGCCCGGCCCTGCGGACCGGTTTGTGGGAGATGGCGTCACTGTTTGAACGCGAGATCCGGCGCGATCCCACGCAGTGGGTCGTCCTGCAACCGATGTTCGGCTCGATCCCGCCGGAGAGCCCGAGGACGTACCCGCGGGCGACGAGCGAATCCGCGGGTCTCCGGGCATGAAAATCGCGTTGGTCTCACCCTATGATTATGACGTGCCGGGGGGCGTTGGCAAGCATATCGCCGCCCTCACCCGGCAGTTTCGCGCGGCCGGCCATGAGGTGCGAATTATCGCTCCGGGATCATCCGACAGCGTGGTGGAGGATCGCGAGGGCATCTACCGGGTTGGGCGGGTAACCCCCGTTCCCGGTAATGGCTCGGTAGCCCGGATTACCCTGAGTGTCCCATTCGTGTCGGGCCTGTCGCGTCGCGTGCGGCAGGTGCTGGCCGCCGAGCACTTTGACGTGATTCATGTGCACGAGCCGCTTATGCCTTCGTTGCCGGTCGCGGTGTTGCTCGCGGGCGGGGGAAGCGCCGTCCGGATCGGTACCTTTCATGCCTACCGTGAATCCTATTATGGCTATTACTATGGCCGCCCGGTTTTGCGCCGGGTGGTCAACAAGCTGGACGGGCGCGTGTGCGTGTCCCGATCCGCCTTCGAGTTTGTCAGCCGCTATTTTCCCGGTACCTATTCGATCATTCCCAACGGGGTCGATCTGCACATGTTCAACGAGCGCGTGGAGCCGTTCCCGTGGTATGGGGATGGGCGGCCCACGGTCCTCTTCGTGGGGCGGATCGAGAAGCGCAAAGGATTGGCCTTTCTGATTCGCGCCTACCAGGATCTGCGCATCCGGTTGCCTGGGGTACGGATTCTCGTGGTCGGCCGATCGGGACGAGCTGGACGCGCGTACCAGCGCTACGTGAAAGCCCACGAGTTGACCGGAATTGAGTTCGCCGGAGAGGTTTCGGCAGCGGACCTGCCCCGTTACTACCAGAGTTGCGATGTCTTTTGCTCGCCCGCGGTCAGCGGCGAGAGCTTCGGGATGGTGCTCCTGGAGGCGATGGCGTTAGGCAAGCCCGTGGTGGCTACGGCGATCGACGGCTACAAGCAGGTGATGCAGGACGGGAGGCAAGGGCGGTTGGTGCCGCCTCGCGATGCCGGTGCCCTATCCCAGGCGCTGCTCGAACTCCTCCTTTCTCCCGGTGATCGGCACCGGATGGGCAACCAGGGGAAGGTAACGTCGGCCGCCTATAGTTGGGAGCGGGTATCGTCCCGCTTGCTCCAGTTCTACGATGAAGTACGGATCGAGTCGATGGGCCACGGTTGGCGGCCATCCGTGGATCTTGAGTTGCCCCATCTGCTTGACGCCGACCTGGACCTGATGCACGCCGAGGCCCTGCCTACCGGAGGCTCGATCCGTGGCCTTGGCCCACCAGTGGGGGGATGAACGCCATGCCAACGCAAAGGTCGTATGTGACGGCGTCCCGGCGGATTACGCTGGGTGACGCCGAAGGACGGAGAGCCGTGAAGGAGCACATCTCACCCCACTACACGGGTCTGTACTGGCGGAAAGGGGCAGACAATGTTTAATAAATCGGTCCAGGATTGGGTGCGTGGGACGGCAATCCAACTCGTACGACCGTTGCTCAAGGCGCCTATCACTCCCAATTGGATCACGGTGATCGGCCTGATCTTCACCCTGGTGGTCGCCCTGCTGGTCGGCGCGGGATATCTCCTGGCAGGAGGCATCGTGCTGGCCCTGACCAGCGTGACCGATATTGCCGACGGCGCGCTGGCCCGAGCACGGAACATCTGCACCGACTATGGCGCCTTCTTCGACTCCCTCCTCGATCGCATAGGCGAGGCGGTGATTGGGGTGGGCATCATCATCTACTACGTCAACCACGGCCATGCCATGGAGGGCTCCTTACTGGTCTACCTTAGCGTATGCGGCGCCCTCATGGTGAGCTACGCGCGGGCACGGGCCGAAGGGCTTGGTCTGGATTGCAGCGTTGGGTTCATGGCACGCCCCGAGCGGATCGTGGTCACGGTTGCCGGTCTGGTGCTCGCGGCGCCATTCGGCTTGTGGATCCTCACCGCGTCGCTGTGGATTCTTCTGGTGACTACGTTTCTTACTACCGCTCAGCGGCTGTTGCACGTCTACACGATTACCCATCCCACTACCAGCGAGGACCAGAGGCCCCGACCGTTCCGCGGGCGGCGGATCGCGGGATAGCGGGGTGGCACTTTATGTTCGTGACCGAGCGTGTATTTCAGGGGCGCGGGTCTCCATGCCTCATCATTACCCACACATCATGCCAGGATGCGGCGCCGCTGCCGGGTACACCTGGCGAAGGACTCCAAGCAGGGAGGGTCCCGGCCCCAGGCGATCTCGTCACTCGGGCGAAATATGGGCAATGATGAGGTCTCCAGGCCCGCTAGGTCCGCCCATGGATCATCCTCTGGGTAGGGCGATGGCTGCCGACAATTGACTTCGGTGGCGGGTGTCGAGACCCGCATCCCTATCAGGTGTCCACAGACCGGCAGGTAAGCATGTTACGATGAGCGCGAAGCGGCACTGGACCCTTGCGGGTGGACCGGCTTGTCAAATCTCCAATGGCCGCCAGATTGAGCGCGGCCAGGAATGTGGAAAGGTGAATGCGAATGGCTGTTGCCGTGGAGTCCCAGCGAGTAAGTGCCCTGGAAATGGAGGATCGCGAGGTCTTCGCCGCCATTCAGGGTGAGCGCCGGCGGCAGGTGGAGAAGATTGAACTGATTGCCTCGGAGAATTACACCAGCGCCGCCGTGCTGGAGGCCCAGGGATCGGTGCTGACCAATAAGTATGCCGAGGGGTATCCCGGCCGGCGCTATTATGGTGGATGTGAGTGGGTGGACGTCGTGGAGCGGTTGGCTCGCGACCGCGCCAAACACCTCTTCGGAGCCGAGCATGCCAACGTGCAACCGCACAGCGGAGCCAGTGCCAACCTCGCGAGTTATGCAAGCCTCCTGGAGCCTGGTGACGTGGTTCTGGGACAACGGTTGGACCACGGCGGCCATCTCACCCACGGGCATCCGGCGAATTTCTCCGGGCGCCTCTACCGCTTCGTTGCCTATGGGGTGCGGCGCGAGGACGAGCGGATCGACTACGATCAGGTCGCCGAATTGGCCCGAGAGCACCGTCCCAAGCTGATCGTGGCTGGGAGCAGCGCATATGCGCGGGTGATCGACTTTCCCCGATTCCGGGCGATCGCCGATGAAGTAGGCGCTTGCCTCATGGTGGACATGGCGCACATCGCCGGTCTGGTGGCTGGTGGTGTCCATCCGAGTCCGGTCCCGCACGCCCAGATTGTCACCACGACCACTCACAAAACGCTGCGAGGCCCACGCGCCGGGCTTATCCTCTGCCAGGAGGCGTATAAGAAGGGAATTGATAAGAACGTCTTCCCCGGCATGCAAGGCGGTCCTCTGATGCACATCGTGGCAGCCAAGGCCGTGGCATTGCATGAGGCGCTGCAACCTTCCTTCGCGGCCTACGCGGCGGCGGTGGTCGCGAACGCGGCGGCGTTGGCCCAGGCGCTGCAAGAGGCCGGTCTGCGGATTGTCAGCGGCGGCACGGACACCCACTTGATGTTAGTGGACCTTCAGCCGGCCGGGATTGACGGAAAAGTGGCCGAGAACGCGCTGGACGCCGTGGGGATCACCGCCAACCGCAACGCCATTCCGTACGACCCGCTTCCGCCGATGGTGACCAGCGGCCTCCGTCTGGGCAGCGCCGCCGTGACTACCCGCGGCTTTACGGTAGCCGACATGCGCGAGTTGGGCAGTATCATCGCCGCGGTGCTCTGGGCTCCGGCAGATCCGGACACCAAGGCAAACGCGGCGGAACGCGTACACGCTCTGAGCAGCCAATACCCCGTGCCGGGGATCAGCATCTGAGCTCGGGCCGCGCGGTCGCCGCGTTCTCTGGAAATAGACCAGGGCACCGCGCTCAGCGCGGTGCCCTGGTCTTTTCCCGGCGTACGGTATTTTAGAGGCCGGGAACGATAGCCTGCAATACGCGGCGGAGCGGTGACTCGGCCTTTCCGGTCAGCGGGGGTAGCGCCGCTACGGCTCCGGTACTCGTGGATGCAATATTTGGTATCGTGTTGCGCACCACCTCGATCTGCTGATCTCCTGGGCGGACAAAGCCATATGCCCGCGCGGCCTGCAGATAATAGGCGCCGGATCGCAGATTCACCATGTCTTGCTTTAACTGATCAATCTGCGAATTAACGGCGGCAATCTGTTCAATGGTCTGTAGGCGCTGATGGGAGACGTTCAGACTGGTCCATGCCTTGTCCGCGAAATTGGCGGCAAAAAACAAGGCCGACACCAGAAGGAGCGCCACGCCCAATCGGGTCGAGGTACGGTCCCACGTTATGCCGGCAACTACCTGGCGAAGATCGGCGCCTAATCCAGGCCGCGGCTCTCGCACAAGCGCAACTCCTCTTCCTAGACCTTGGCCGCGCTCACATTCAGCTTCTTCATCAGCCGAGACTTCCGGCGGGCCGCGTTGTTCTTGTGCAGGATTCCCTTCGAGGCGGCGGAATCCAGAGCTTTCAACGCTCGCGCCACCGACTCCTGGGTTGCCTCGACCCCGCTGCTTGGCAGAGTAATACTCTTCTCGGCGTTCTTGACGAACGTGCGAACCGATGACTTGACGGCGCGATTGCGGACGCGCTTCTTCTCGGCTACTTTCACGCGCTTGATGGCGGACTTGATATTGGGCACGACAACCACTCCGTTGGCGTTCGGAACCAGGGCCCGAGACGCATGCTATTTCCCGCTTGGGGCCAGAACCACGACCCTATTCTTAACCAGGTCACTATACCAGAGAAGACAGGGACTTGCAACTTATGCATAGTTATTCGCTAACCTGTATAATGCCTGGCGAAGGGGTAACCGAATGGTCGAAGTCGCGATTCTCAACGTCACTGGTTACGCCGGCCTGGGAGCCGCCCTCCTGGTCGAGCAACATCCAGACCTGCGTCTGGCGGCGGTGAGCGGGCGCTCCGACGCCGGAAAACGTCTCGGCGACCTCTTTCCCTTCTGGCCCGGTGCCAATCTCCGCGTCGAGGAACAGGTTCCCTCCGTGGATCTCATCCTGTGTTGTCTCCCCCATGGGGCGGCGGCCGCCGCCGTGGCCCCGCACCTGGCGGCCGGCTCGCGCGTGGTGGATGTCAGCGCCGATTTCCGCCTCCACGATTCCGGCGTGTACCGCCAATGGTACGGCGAACACGCCGCGCCCGAGCTTCTTGATCGGGCGGTGTATGGGCTCCCCGAGCTGCACGCCGCCGCGATCGCCGGCGCCTCGTTGGTGGCGAATCCGGGCTGCTATCCTACCGCGGCCATCCTAGCCCTTGCCCCGGCAATCGCGGCGGGAATCGTGGAACTGTCGGTGATCGTGGACGCCAAATCCGGGATCAGCGGCGGCGGACGCTCCCTGACCTTGAGCAACCACTTCAGCGAGATGGACCAATCGGTGCATGCCTACGGATTAGACGGGCATCGCCATTTGCCGGAGATCGAGCAAGAACTGTCTCTTCTGGCAGGGGCTCCTGTCGACGTGCTGTTCACGCCTCACCTGATTCCCATGGTCCGTGGACTTCTGGCCACCTGTTACGCCAGACTGCGGACGCTGATCGCCCAGGAAGACCTGATGAGCCTCTACCGCGACTACTATGCGGCGGCGCCGTTCACGCGGGTCGTGGAGGCGGCGCCGCGGACCAAGTGGTGTTCCGGTACCAACTACTGCTTCGTAAAACCGGCTGTGGCGCATGGGGGCAGTCACCTGGTGGCCATGGCGGCGATTGATAACCTCGGCAAAGGGGCGGCCAGCCAAGCGGTGCAGAACGCGAACCTGCTCCTTGATCTCCCCGAGCGGGCTGGATTGGGCCAGACCCCGGTGTTTCCCTAGGCGAATGGCAGTGTCTCTTCCCCGCGATTCGATCGGCGGAGCGGGGCGGGCGTAAGGAGGGATGATGGTGTCCGCGCATAAGTCCATCGGTGGGCTGGAAGGAGTGACGGCTGCCCGCGGCTTCCGGGCGGACGGTCTCGCCTGCGGGGTAAAGGCGCGGGAGGGCGCGCTCGATCTGGGATTGGTGCTGTCCGATCGCCCGGCCACGGCGGCGGGGGTTTTCACCCAGAACCGTGCGGCGGCGGCCCCGGTGCTCCTCTGTCAAAATCATCTGAGCGATGCCGTGGCGACCGCCGTGGTGGTCAATAGCGGTAACGCGAATGCCTGTACCGGTCAGCGCGGGAAGAACGATGCCCTGGCCATGGCGGGCGCGGTCTCCGCACGTTTCGGCATGTCTCCCACCGACGTCCTCGTGCTCTCCACCGGGGTAATCGGGGTTCCTCTTCCCATCGAGCGGGTGCTGGCGGGGATCTCCCGGATTGCCCCGAGCCGCGACGAGGGCCTTACGTTCGCGCGGGCCATCATGACGACCGACACCAGGGAAAAGGTCGCGGGCGCTACCTGCCTCGTGGGGGGAGTTCAGATTCTGATAGGGGGCGCCGCCAAGGGCGCGGGGATGATGCATCCCAACATGGCGACTCTCCTCTCGGTCCTCACCACCGATGCCTCCCTAGAGCCCACGTTCCTTCAGGCCGCGCTGGGGCGGGCGGCGGACGTTTCCTTCAACCTGATCAGCGTGGATGGCGACACCTCGACCAATGATTCGTTGGTGCTCCTCGCCAACGGGGCCAGCGGCTCCCCGCTCATCGATGCCCACCATCCCGACGCCCCCGTCTTCGAACTGGCCTTAAGGGAGGTCTGTGTGTCGCTGGCTCGGCAGGTGGTGAGGGATGGGGAGGGGGCCAGAACGTTGATTGAGGCGCGGGTAATAGGGGCTCGGTCGGAAACGGACGCGCGTCTGGCAGCCCGCGCCATTGTGTCATCGGCCCTGGTCAAGACGGCGGTGTTTGGCGGCGATCCAAATTGGGGCCGCGTGTTGTGCGCGGCCGGCTATTCCGGGGCCGCTCTCGATCCTGATCGGGCTACCCTCCTGCTGGAGGACATATGCTTGCTCCGCTGGGGCGAGGCGCAGGAGTACGACCGAGCGTCGGCTTCGCGGGCCCTTCTCCTGCCCGATGTACATTTCACACTCGATCTGGGTTTGGGAGACGGGCGCGCGGTAGCCTGGGGCTGTGACTTGAGCTATGAATACGTCAAGGTGAACGCGGAGTACACGACGTGACCAGCCGCACTCCCCCGATCCTTCTCCTCAAGGTGGGAGGCAACACCGGATTCCTGGATGGGGCCCTGGGCGACCTCCCGCCGCTGCTGGCAGGTAGCGGCCTACGGACGGTGATCGTGCATGGCGGCGGTCCGGCGATTTCGCGGTTGATGGAGAAGTTGGCTCTGCCAGTTGCCTTCCGCGATGGGCTGCGGGTCACCGACGGGGCCGCCCTGGAAGTGGCGACCATGGTGCTCCGCGGCCAGGTGAATACCGCCTTGGTTGGGGCATTGGTTAGTCAGGGGGTGCGGGCGGTTGGGCTGAGCGGGGTGGACGCGGGGATCATCCGCGCACTCCCTCATCCAAACGCGGACCTCGGCTACGTGGGCCAGGCCGGCGAAGTCCGACCCGAGCTTTTACGTCTGCTTCTGGCGGAGGGAATGGTTCCCTGCGTAGCCCCTATAGCCCATGATGACGTGGGTCAGCTACGGAATCTCAACGCGGACACGATGGCTGGGGCGCTGTCCGGAGCCCTGGAAGCGCGCTGGACGGTGTTCCTCACCGACGTACCGGGGATTCGGCGCGGGGACGGCAGCCATGCGGAACGCCTGTCGCCGACCGAGGTTGAGGAGATGATTGAGGATGGCCAAATTACCGGAGGGATGATCCCAAAGGCGCGGGCCTGTCTGGCCGCTCTTGGTCACGGGGCGCGGGCGGTCTACATCGCCGACGGGACGAGGCGGGGAGGGCTGGCCGGTTTGCTCGATGGCGACTGGTCGCGGGCTACGATGATTGCCAACGCGGATGTTGAGAGGTAGGTAGGCGGAACGATGAGCATGAATGAATTGATGGCCCTGGAACACCAGGTATACATGCCTACCTTCAAGCGGCAGCCCATCGTCCTGGCGCGCGGCGAAGGGTGCTATGTGTGGGACGAGGACGGTACCCGCTATCTCGATATGGTGGCGGGGATCGCGGTAAACGTGCTGGGCCACGCGCACCCGGCGCTCATGCGGGCGATTACCGAGCAGGCGGGGAAGCTCATGCACACCTCGAACCTGTACTACAATCGGCCCCAGGTCGAGTTCGCCGAGATGCTGGTCCGGTGGACTGGTATGGAGAAGGTATTTTTCACCAATAGCGGCGCCGAGGCCAACGAAACCGCGATCAAGCTGGCTCGCAAGTTCGGCAAACAGCATCGGAACGGGGCCTTCGCCATCGTGACCGCCCGCCAGAGCTTTCACGGGCGCACGCTCACGGCGCTGGCCGCCACTGGTCAGGAAAAATACCAGGCGCCGTTCACTCCGCTTCCCCCCGGCTTTAGTCACGCGACCTTTAATGATCTGGACGCGATTCGCCGATTAACTACCGACGAGACGGTGGCCGTGATGCTTGAGCCGATCCAGGGCGAGAGCGGAATCCATCCCGCCGATTCGGGGTATCTCCGCGCGGTCAGGGCGTGGTGTGATGAGCGCGGTCTCCTGCTCATTCTGGATGAAATACAGTCAGGGATCGGGCGTACCGGAACCTATCTGGCCTCCGAGAGCTATGGGGTGCGGGGCGATATTGTTACGCTGGCCAAGGGCCTCTG
>JANWHO010000052.1 GCA_025450375.1 Chloroflexota bacterium | reverse complement strand
GGATGTTTGGCTTCTCCTATGTCGGCGTCACGCAGTTGCTGCCCGCTCTCCTGCGCCCGCCGCATCTGGTCACCATCGCGCCGGCCTTCACCAATGACGGCTATTACGAAGGCTGGACCTATCAGGGCGGTGCTCTTAACCTGGCATTTGCCATGTCATGGGCGACCTCCCTGGCGCCCGACACGGCGCGAAGGCGCGGACAAGCTGGTCTGGAAGCGTCGTTGGCCGGCACCTTTGCCGATATCGCGCCGTGGTATTGGTTCTTGCCGCTCCGCGACTTCCCGATCCTCCAGCAGGAAGCGGTCGCCCCCTATTTCTACGACTGGCTTGAGCATCCAACTGATGACCCCTACTGGCAAGAGTGGGAAATCGCGCGGCGCTATCCGGACATAGCCGTGCCGGCTCTGCACATTGGCGGCTGGTACGACGTGTTCCTGGAAGGAACTCTGCGCAACTTCCGCGGCCTGCGCGAGCAAGCGGGAAGCGCGGAGGCTCGCCGCCGGCAACGGTTGGTGATCGGACCCTGGTATCACATGCCCTGGACCCAACAGGTGGGCGCGGTGGATTTCGGGCCGGAGGCGCAAAACAGTATCGACGATCTCCAGGTCCGCTGGTTCAGCCACTGGCTCAAGGGTGAGGACAACGGCATGGTGGACGAGCCGCCGGTCCGCCTCTTCGTGATGGGCGAGAATCGCTGGCGGGATGAGGAGGAGTGGCCGATCGCCCGCGCCGTCGAGACGCCGCTTCATCTGCACAGTGATGGACGGGCGAACTCCGCCAGCGGGAACGGAACCCTCTCCGCCGCGGCGCCCACCGAGGAATACTCGGACATCTTCGTGTATGACCCTGCGGCGCCGGACCCCAGTCTGGGCGGCCACTCCTGCTGCTTCCCGCAGATCGCCCCGATGGGGCCGGCGGACCAGCGAAGCGTCGAGGCGCGCAATGACGTGCTCGTCTATACCGGCGAGGTGCTGACCCATGACCTGGAGGTAACCGGGCCGGTTCGGGTCATCCTGTGGGCTGCCTCGACGGCCGTCGACACGGACTTCACGGCCAAGCTGGTGGATGTCTATCCGGATGGAACGGCGGTCAATCTCTGCGATGGGCTGATCCGTGCCCGTTTCCGCGACTCGCTCCGGCGGCCCGAGCCGATCGTGCCCGACCGCGTCTACGAATTTCCGATCCAGGTCGGCTCGACCAGCAATCTCTTCCGAGCCGGTCACCGGATCCGCCTGGAGATTTCCAGTTCCAATTTTCCCCAGTATGATCGCAACCTGAACACCGGGGAGGGTGTTGGGATGGGAAGCCTCGCAGGGCGGATAACGGCCACTCAAACCATCTTCCACGACGCGGAACATCCATCGCGGCTTGTGCTGCCGATCGTTCCGCGATGACGTCCACCATACCTGAGGATAATCGTATGGGGAGAGTGAATCCATGCCTGGGATGATCGTGGCGCCCCAATCCAAAGCCGTGGAAATCGGGGCTCATGTGCTGGCACGGGGCGGTAATGCCATCGATGCGGCCGTCACCACGGCGCTTGCGCAGGGTGTACTCGACCCCCAGATGTGCGGGATCGGCGGCTTTGGTTCCTGCACCATTTTCTGGGCGCGGGGCGCGGTTCGTGAAACCATCGCGTTTCCCGCCCGGGCAGGCACGCGCGTCACCGCCGAGATGTGGCGCGACTCGGTCATGGAGGAGTACCGCGACGGCTACGGGTATCGCGTGCGTGGGTATCTGAACGATGTCGGCTACCATGCGATCGCGGTGCCGGGCACCCTGGCCGGCTTGTCAACCGCCCTGTCGCGCTATGGCACACGCTCGTGGGCAGACTGCGTGGAGCCGGCAATTCGCCTCGCGCGCGACGGCTATCCCCTCACGCCCAAGACCGCGGCCCGTTTCGCCGCTCCACCGGTGGCCGGCAAGCCCCACCCCATGGCACGCGCCACCCACACCCCGGCGGCGCGCGAGATCTTCACCCGCGATGGCCATTTCCCGTTCCACGAGGGCGATCGCTTCGTCCAGACAGACTATGCGGAGACGTTGGAACGGTTGGCGACGAGCGGGGTTGAGGATTTCTACCGAGGCGGCATCGCTTGCGCGATGGTCACCGATATTGGCCGGCATGGTGGTTTCGTCACGGCGGAGGATCTGGGCACGTACGCGCCGCGCATCGGCACGCCGCTCGTGGGCACCTACCGCGGCTACACCGTCCTGACGGATCCACCGCCATCCGGCGGGATGACGCTGCTTGAGATGCTGAACATTGTCGAAGGCTATAACCTGAGCACCTATGGGTTCAACGGCGCGGACTATATCGATCTACTTGCGCGGACGATGCAATGGGCCTACCGTGATTGGGCCAACCATCTTGCCGATCCGGAATTCGCGGCGATCCCCACTCAACACCTGACCTCCAAGGAGTACGCGGAAGAGGCCCGCCGAGCCATAGATCGTGGTGAAAAGTTTATCGTTCCGCGCTGGCGCGCCGACGAGCAGGGCACAACCCATATCTCCGTGGTCGACCAATGGCATAACGCGGTGGCGCTCACCCATTCGTTGGGAGACTCGTCCGGCGTGGTCACCGACGGCCTGGGCTTCCAGTACAACAACGCCATGAAGTGCTTCAATCCCATTCCCGGCCACCCCAATTCCATCGCTCCGGGCAAGGCACGGGTCAGCGGCCTCAGCCCTACCATCATCATGAAAGACAACAAGCCGCTCCTCGTGGTTGGCGCCCCAGGCGGCACCCGCATCACCACCGCCGTGTTTCAAACCATTCTCAACCTCCTGGACTTTGGCATGAGTGCTACCGAGGCGGTCTCCGCTCCCCGTATCGATTGCCAGGGCGCCACCATCGACGTGGAGGCGCGTATTCCCGAGAGCGTGTGCGCCGGATTGCGGAGCCGCGGCCATGCCGTCGAGCAAGGGTTCGCCGCCTATTGGACCTATCCGCTTGTGCACGTTATCCGCCTAGACTCGGCAACCGGCGTCCTGGACGGCGGGGCGGACCCACGCGGTGAGGGCATGGCGTTGACCGTCTAAATCCTGGCATCCGTACACCGCAAAGACCACGAGAGGGGCATGTGGAGAACACACCGACGATGAGAAGTCCTGGTAAGATCGCCCTGGTCACGGGCGCGGGCAGCGGCATCGGCCGGGCCACCGCGCTTGCCCTGCACGCCGCCGGCTATGCCGTGGTCCTGGCCGGCCGCCACGCCGCGACCCTGGACCAGACCGCGGCCCTCGCCACGCACGCGGGCGGCACGATGCTGGTGGTGCCCACCGACGTCAGCAACCCAGAGTCCGTCCATGCCCTGTTCGCGCGGGTCACGGAGGTGTTCGGCCGCCTCGATGTGCTGGTCAACAACGCCGGCATCAGTGCGCCAGGCAGCGCGATCGAGGACATCTCCTACGAGCAGTGGAGCGCGATGGTCGGGGTCAACCTCACGGGCGTCTTCCTCTGCGCGCGGGAAGCGTTCAAGCTGATGAAGGCGCAGCAGCCGCGAGGAGGGCGCATCATCAACAATGGATCGCTCTCCGCGCAGGTCCCTCGGCCGCACTCCGCCCCCTATACCGCCACCAAGCACGCCGTCACGGGGCTCACCAAGTGCCTCGCCCTCGAGGGCCGCGGCCATAGTATTGCGTGCGGCCAGATTGACATCGGGAATGCCGCCACGGAGATGACCGAGCGGATGACGGCCGGCGTGCCGCAAGCGAACGGGGCGTTCCTGGCGGAGCCCCGGATGGACGTGCGGCATGTGGCCGAAGCCATCCTCTATATGGCGAGTCTGCCCTTGGACGCGAATGTGCTGTTCATGACGGTGATGGCCACCGAGATGCCGTTTGTCGGCCGGGGGTAAAGCGCCGTCAGGAATGGCGTTACCGCGATAATCAGCAACGGAGAAGGAGCTTGCCACCATGCCAGATAAATCGGCGCAAGCAAAGGTCGAGCGCGCCCTTGCCGAAGGTCGGAACCGGTGCACGGAGATCGCCAAGGAGTTGGGACATACCCTGGGACCGTGGCGCTTCCATCCCGCCGGAGACGACACGGTCACCCAAAGCAGTGCCTGTACCACCTGTGGCGCCATCGCGGTCGTGACGCGTGGGCGGCGTGATGCCGTCACCATTTCCGATGAAGGATTCACGAAGGGCGGGATGGACTATGCGCTGATCATGCGCTGCCCAAACGAAATCGCCCAGATTAGTCACCTGGACTCCTGAGTACTAGCCGCCCGCACGCTCGCGGTGGGCCCTCCAGCCGGGACGGAAGATTGTCCTGTTCGAGCCGTTTGACAGTGAAGTCGACGGAATTGTTGAGCATGGCGTTGACGACGGTCACTGGTACGGGCGCGCTGACAGGCGCCCCATACGCGACCGTGGATCCGAGGCATTTCAGCAATATCGGGAGGTGGGTTACAAGATCCAGCATTTCAGCCGGGAACCGCTGGCGGGCCGCCGGTGTAGGATAACTAGCGGTGGCATAACCACATGGTCGGCCGGCATACGCTCATCGCGGACAACAGCGGCGGTCGCGCGGCCCTCAGAAAGGATTGGCGTGCTGAACGAAGCTGATCTGATCGCGGCGGCGCACCGGGGCGAGGTCAGCGCCTTCGAGGCGCTGGTGCTCCGCTACCAAGATCTCGTACTTCGCGTTGCCTACCTGATTACCGGTGACGCGCAGACGGCGGAAGACGTGGCGCAGGAGGGCTTCATGAAGGCGTATCGCGCTCTGCCCCACTTCAGGCGAGGGGCGCCGTTCCGACCATGGCTGCTGAGAATCATTGCCAACGAAGCCAAAAACCATCAACGGGCCGCGGCTCGACGAGAGCGACTCACGCTTCAAGTTGCCGCCTCGGGAAGCGGGGACACGGACAGTGCCACCCCAGAGGAGTCCGCGCTCGCCTCGGAGCGGCGGGAGACGCTGCTGGCCGCGCTTGAGGCGCTGCGCGACGAGGACCGGCTGGTGATTGCCAGCCGCTACTTCCTCTCACTCTCCGAGGCCGAGATGGCATCGCTGCTCGGGTGTCCCAAGGGCACGGTGAAGTCGCGCCTGGCCCGTGCCCTGGACCGGTTACGCCACGGCCTGGAGAGCGATACAACCCTGGTCGCGCCCACCCCTGGGGGGTATAAGCGACATGGCTGACGCACCGGGGAGGCTGACCAATCAGGAGCTTGAACAACAGTTGGTGGCACTCGGCAAGTACGTCGCCTTTCCCTCGGCGACCCGGCTTGCCCAGAGGGTACACACCTCACTGCTGGCCGAGATCGACCACGGCCAGCCTCGTGAGTCCAGGTTCGGCCGGATTTGGGCTCGTCCAGGCCGGCGGGCGATCATGGTGCTTGCCATGTGCCTCGCGCTCGTGGCGCTCGTGCTCGCCGTTTCTCCAGGAGCGCGTGCCGCCGTTACCGGGTGGTTTCACATCCGTGGGGTTGAGATCACGCGCGTACCGCCGGGCCGACCGGCGCCGTCACCGGTAGGGACAACCCTCCAGCTCGGCCATCGGACAACGCTCGCCGCCGCCCAGAAGCAGGTCCGATTCAGCATCGGGCTCCCACGCTACCGGACGATCGGGCGACCAGACGATATCTATATTGGCGGCCCTCTGCCTGGCCAGGTCGCGCTGGTCTATAGGGCGCGCGTCGGAGTTCCGGCGGCGCCGACGACCGGAGTGGCGCTGCTGATCACCGAGTTCCGCGCCGATCTCGCGGTTGGCATCCTCAAGAAGCTCGCCTTTATGGGCACGCGGATCGAAAATACCAGCGTGGCCGGCGCGCAGGGTGTATGGTTGAGTGGGACGCCCCACTTTTTCGGGTACGCGATGCCTGACGGCAGCGTCGTCACCGAGCCATTGCGCCTGGCCGGCAACACCCTGCTGTGGCAACGCGGCGACGTGACCTACCGCATCGAGGGGCAGGTCCCCAAGGACATCGCGGTCCGCATCGCCTCGTCCATTCACTAAACGGACGCAAGGGAACCTGAACTCGAGCCCAAGTGTATTGATCACGGGTGCCAATCATGTGAGCGCCCCTCGCTCCGCGTCTAAATCCAAGGGGGAGACGGTCATGCAACGGTTCATGTGGTCCTGTTTCATCTGTGTCATCCTGGTCGTGGCGCCGATGCTCACCTTACTTGCCTCGCCCGTTCAGGCCATGACGCCCGACATGTTGGTGTTGCGGGCCGGCCTCGGCCAGGCCGAGGGACTCGCCACCGTGCAGGCAGGCGGCGTACCCGCGCTTCCGCTCCCGCTCGGCGTGCTCGATCGAAGCGGCCAGACCCTCTACGCCGCCCGCGCGCAAGCGGGCGGCGCCACGCTCGTGCAGGTGATCGATATCGCCACCGGCCAGGTGCTGCGCTCAATGAAAGTCCAGGGCACGTTTTCAACCCGCGGCGGTGATTACGCCGAGGGAGCGCTCCCCCTACCAGGGCAGTATGGTATCGGCGCGCCGGTAGCGAGTGTCCCTTCGCGATTCCTTGCCGGTGCGCCGCGCGTTGGCCGGATCGCTGCCGGCGTGCTCGCCTCACCGGTGGCCATGCGGATGCCAAGCGTGGCGCGGGCCGGATTTCCGGCGGACGGATCGCAGGTGCTGAGCGCGCTCTCTTTCAATGCACGCTGGCTGGCGCTGCGCGAGGAGTGGTCACCCAACAGTACCTCGACGCATTTCATCGTGATCGATACGCAAAGGATGCGGGTGGTAGCCGATCATACGCTTAACGGTCAATTCGGGCTGGACGCGATCACCGCCGATGGCAAGATCCTGTATTTTATTCAATCGCTGCCGAATATCGGGTTCGGGGTGTATCAGGTGCGGTCGCTCGATGTGGCGCGCGGCGTGCTTGATTCCAGGATCGTCGCGCAACGCGGCGAGAAGCCCGGATCGATGAGCGGCGAGGCCTGGACACGTGTCTGGTCACCAGACGGCGCCTGGCTCTATACCCTCTATGTGGAAAACAACGGCCACGCCTTTGTCCACGCCCTAGATTTGCGCGATCGCACGACCGTGTGCCTCGACTTCCCGGCGATCTCCAGGGATGTCGGGCTGATGGCTCACTTTACCCTTAGCGCGGCGCCGGACGGTCACGCGCTCTACGCGGTAAATGCCGCCTTGGGCGTAGCGGTGGAGGTACGGAATCTCCCCATCGGCACGATGCGCCTGGTGCACCTGGGCATGCGCGCCGGTGCTCCCATGCGTATGCAGGACGCGGCGGCGATTTCGGCCGATGGTCGGCGGGTATTCGTGGCCACCGGCTCGGGTGTCTGGGTGGTCGATACGGGGTCACTTACCGTGCGGGAGACGTTCGTGCCCGACCAGGAAATCGGGAGCGTGGCGATCAGCCACGACGGACGACGCCTCTTCGCGCTCTCGCAAACGAGCAATCAGATCGACGTGCTGGACTCGCGCGGTGGGTCGCTGGTTGACGGGTTGCAGCCCAGCCCGAATGCCTGGGCCATCGAGGCGGTGCGTTAACCTATCGATGCTGGAGCGGCGGGGGTACCTCCGCCGCTTACGGCGCTGACGACCCTTCGCCGTCGCTGGTAGGGCTAGTACTACAGCGACAGTTCCGATTTCCACCTCATCACTCCCTCTGGTGAAGCGTGAACTACAACTTGTATCACGGATTGCTTCCAGAGAGGGCTGTGACAAGTGTCACTGTAGTACTAGTGCGGCCCGATCCCACCCCGCCAGGTCCGCCGCTGCCACATAGGTACTCTGCAGGAACTCCAGCAACACGGCGTCCGGATTGTCCGCGCCCCGCACGTCTTCGTAGCGCAACAGGAACTCACCAAGCTCGGCGCTGTACCATGCCGACGCGGGCCGAATCACGGCACGCTCAAGGCCCATTGGTGCAGGCGCGGCGTAGGCGTAGAATGCCGCCTCCTGTACTGGGCCGCTGCCTGGCCAGAACCCGCAACTGATCACCTCGTGCGAATACCCCTCCCGTGTCATGTGATCTGCCCCGGGCCGCTCCGGCGCCCGCCGTCCGGAGAAGCGGCACACCGCCAGATCGAAGCTGCCCCAGAAGAAATGCACTGGGCTGCATTTGCCGATGAAGCCGGCGCGAAACTGCTTGAACACTCGGTCGGCCTGCACCAGGGTGCGCCAGAACCGCTGGGCGCTCGCCGCGTCGTAGGCGCAATGGACGGTATCCTCGTCGCAGCGAATGGGATTGGGCACCTCCTGCGGCAATGGGTTGATGTGGACATCGATCTGGAGCGCGCGCAACGCCCCCATGCACTCGTGGTAGAACTTGGCAGTCGAGCGCGGGAACAGCCCCAGGGCCTTGCTCTCCCCGTCGCTGGTTTGGATCAGCAGGTTGTGGTCGATGAAGTCAAACAGTATCTCGAAGGTGCGCGCGCCGTAGGGGATGGGCGACGTGGTCAGGCCGCGGGCGGTCACGTAGAGCGCGACCGACCACCAATGGTTGACCAGCGGGGTGAGCGCCATGCGCACCTTGCCCACGATCTGCGTCCACATGTGGAGGGTGGCATAGGTGTCGCGCCAGTCGGCCAGGGGTAGGGCTGGCCAGGCGTGCGGAGCAGCCGTGCCGCTTGGTGGGGAATGCGTTGTCATGTCGGCCCTCCTTGCATGGTAGGAGCTGAGCGGCCATAGGGCATCGGCCTCTCGCGCGTCCGACACGGCCTGATCGGGATCCGTGGCGTGCGCGCCGTTGAGTAAGGCCATCGGTTTCTCCTGCAGGCCACGCGCGAACCCGCTCGTGACCGCGGCAGGAGGTCGCACGGTGCGCGCAGGCGTTCAGGGCTGCCGAACTGCCTCAACTTCGAGGGCGATCTTGACCTCGTCGCCAACGAGGATCCCACCGCCCTCAAGGGCGACGTTCCACTTCAAGCCGAAGTCCTTGCGACTGATGACCGTCTTGGCGCTGTACCCCACCCGCTCACCGCCCCAGGGATCCTGCGCGCGGCCCTCCATGGTCGCGTCGAGGGCGACCTCCCGCGTCACATCACGAATGGTGAGGTCACCAATCACGCGGAGGTGGCCACCCTCGAGGGGCTCGACGCGCCGACTGCGGTACGTGATGCTGGGGAACTGCTCCACATCCAGGAAGTCGGGTGAACGCAAGTGGCCGTCACGCTGCGACTCCCGCGTATCGATGCTGGACGCGTCGATGGTGACGTCGACCGACGAGCGCGTGAGGTCGGCCTCATCGAGCTGGATGGCGCCGCTCAGCGCGGCGAAACGCCCTTTCACCGTGCTCACCATCATGTGCCGCACGGCGAACTCCACATGCGAGTGGGCCGCGTCGATTTGCCAGGTTACTACTACCCCTGGCTGCGTTTGCTCCGTCATCGAAATACCTCCGCGTTGTAGTTGCCAGCCCTCAGATGGGGCGGGGACACTGCTCGCCTCCCGGCAGCGAGGGCACTAGACCTGGACGTTGACCTCATAGGTTTCTCGTACCGGTGGCCCGGCAAAGATGCCGACGCCCGCGAACTTTATCACCTGTGTCTGGTAGTAGCCGCTGGTCTCGCTCGCCGTAAGGTCGGCATCCGTCTCCCACAGGGAAATGACGAGTGCCTTGCCTGTGTTGCGGTCGGTCAGCAACTGGAGGCCCTTGAATCCGTGCTGCCCCTGGGCGGCCGGCACCACGGACTCCCGAAAGATGGCGATGGCCCGGTCTGTCATGCCCGATTGAAGCTGGACAGTTACCACTCGTGCGTGCATGGTTCGCCTCCTTGTCGTTCATCGGTCCTCCGCGCTGGATACGCAGGAGAGGGAAGATTGATGCGCGAGCCCGTCCTGATAGTCTTCTGGTACAGTGCCTGCGTTCACGCTAGCTCAGCGGCGTCTGGAGCCCGTCGTTCACGCGATTGGTCCAGTTAGCGGTGGCGATCACCAGCACCAACTCGACGATTTGCTCCTCGTTGAAGTGCTCTCCCAGCGCATCAAGGTCGCCCGGGTCGATGTTCCCCGGATAACTGCGTAGCAGATCGGTAAAGCGCAATACGGCCCGTTCCTCGGCGCTGAACACCTCCTCATGCCGGCGGCCACCCGGCTCTTTCAAGGCCAAGATCTGCTCCTCCGTCACGCCCCGCCGCTTACCCGAAGCGGTATGGCTGCGGGTTCAATACGCACAGCCATTGAGGATCGATGTCCGGAGGTAGGCCAGCTCTTTGAGATTCGGGGAGAGCGCCTCCTCCGCCCAGACCGCGCTCGACAACTGGTTGAACGCGCGCAAGACCTCCGGCTTGTGCGCCAGCATCTTGGTAAAGTTGGAAACGCTGCCCGACTGTTGTTCGAGTGCGTCGTAGATCCGCCGGACCAGCGCGCCGCCCTGGTCCTTCTCGATCAGACGAATCCGCATGTCTCCACCTCCGTTGCCCGTTGCTCGAGCGTCCTCCGCCGGTGGGGTCCACGATTGCTTCTCGGTTGCCCGCAGCCTGGCACGGGATCCGCGTGCCGATGGCGAGATCCGGCAACTGCCTTCAGCCCAAACCGACCTGCCTCAGCAGCCCGACCAGGTCGTAGAAGAGCTTCTCCTCCACAATCTTGCCATGTTGGCGATGGGCGACCGTGCAAAACTCGACTTCTATCTGCTTGTTGGTCGGCGGACTCGTTGTGCCGTCAGGGCCCTTCATGGGGGCCGTTAGCCGCGCCACCGAACAGGTCCACTCGCCCTGGCCGACTCGCTCTCGCCCTACCGTGCGTCTTCGCTTTGACGCTCAGTAGCACTCTAGCAGGGCGCGCCGGTGCGGTCATGAAGTTTCTTCATCCGGGTCGGAATCTTCCGCAGGAGGCACGGTGTTGCGCTCGCTGCAGCCAGCCGCCATATAGACCGCCAAAAAGGACCGCGCCGCCTTCCAGACTTGGCGCTGCGGACCTCTTTCGTCGCCAAACCAGGTTGAGGTGAACTCTACAGGAACATGTGCATCAAGCCGACGGCACCGCATCCGCGTGTTCCACCCTGGCTTGGCTTTAGGAACGTCGCCGAGGTCACCCTACCGGGTGTTGTATGTCAGGCCGCCGTGCGTGAAGAAGTTCATGGCGACGAAGAGCACGAGGCCCGCGCCTGGGATGCCCCAGGCAAGGCCGATGATTGTAAACAGCCTGCGGTTGAGGGTACGGATCGCCAATGGAAAGAGTAGACAGCCGAGGGCGATCGCGAAGTAGAGCAGGGCGAAGAGCGTCGACTCGAGCCGGGGGTATCCTGAGAAGTGGCCGGAGATCGGCTCCTGGGGTGGCGCCTCGTAGACCGGGTACTCCAGTGGGAAGATACCGATCCAGAAGAGGGCGAGGCCGAGCGCGAAGACGAAGAGCGCGTTGGGTCGAAGCACCTGCTGGAAACGGGCGAGCAGCACATCCATCTCGAGCCCAGCCAGTTCAGCACCGCGGCGCCAGAGATAGAAGGCGGCGGCCGAAAGGAGCGTACCGAAGGCCAGGCAGGTCTCGCCGAAGTAGATATTGTCCCAGGGCGCGATAAAGGCGATCGGCCACGTGAGCGCCATGTGGAGCCCGGTGACGAACTGAATGAGACCGACTATACCAAACGCCAGGGCCCACCCATCGAACTCGATCGGGCGACGACGCAGGACATCGGCTCCGAACCAGACAACGAGTAGCAAGCCTGCCCCCGCGGCAAGGCCCATGATGGTGTTGTACATGGGAACCTTGGTCCACGGCACGGTAAGTCCCGCAGCCAGTACGATCTGAGTCACGCTTAGCATGTATTGCCCCCACTTCTGAAGTCACAGCACTATGCCAGAAGCATGTGTCCCATCGAGACCGTGAAGTCTAGAGGTGCCGGCACAGAGATGGCGGAAAGGCACGTATCAGAGCGACGATCTACCACAAGATGTGGTCTTGGAAAGCCGTACTGCCACAAGATGTGTCGGGATGCACCTGCTTCGGCGATACCCCGGTACCAGCGGGACCAGCACACATAAACGGCACGGGCTCAACCTCCACCCCGAGCCCGATTTCGCTCTCGCCCTACCGAGCGTCGTCGCCTCGACGCTCAGTAGCACTCTAGCAGGGCGGGCCGGCGCGGTCATGAAGTTTCTTCATCCGGGCCGGGACCTCCCGCACCGGTAGCCGTGGGCAGGAAGCGATAGCCAGCCCCGCGCACGGTGGCGATGTACCGCGGTCGCCGCCATCCGTTCTGCAGCTTGATCCGCAGATTGCGGATGTGCCGATCGACCACGTTGCTGTCCGCCAGGTAGTCCTCACCCCAGAGCGCGTCCAGGATCTCCTCCCGGCTCAGCAGCTGCCCGGCGTTGGCCGCCAGCAGGTAGAGCAGGCTCTGCTCCGCCGCGGTGAGGTGCAGTTCTCTGGCCCCCACCCGCACGTGGCGGTTGAGCATGTCGATTTCCAGCTCACCCAGCTGGATCGTCGGCGTGAAGGGGATGGCCGTGCGGTAGCTGCGCCGCATCACCGCCAGGACGCGGGCAACGAGCTCCTCGGGGGAGAAGGGGATCGTCAGGATGTCATCCACGCCCCGCTCGAAGGCCGCCAGCTTGGTCTTCAGGTCACCCCGCCGGGTCAGCGCCACCACCGGGGTCCGCTCGGCACTCGGCGCCGTGTATCCCAGCAGATCGAGGACCGCGCCTTGGGCCATGTCCATGTCGACGACGGCGAGGTGGGGGCGAATATGGGCATGTACCTCCGCAGCCGCCGCGACATCCCGTGCGGTGCTGGTCACGAAGGCCGCGTGGTTGAGGGCCAACTTGACGACCTCGGCGAGTACCGGCCGGTCGAGCACCAGCAGCACCCGCCCGGGGCTGCGCATCCGGCCACCCTCATTCTTGGTCCCCTCCGGCATCGCCGTACCCCCTGTCCCTATCCATCGCCATGATCATAGCGGGGCCTCCGCGGGCCGGCAACCATCCCACCGGATCGCCTTCCCAGCGTCCCGGCCGGATGACGGAACTTCATGATCCGGGGCGACGTGGCTGATAGGCTGGCCATAGGAGACTGGGGCACGCGACAGCGCAGCTCCGGGTTTCGCGTAGCATCGCGGCCGCCCAGGGTATCGCCCCCTGGCGCGGTACGACGTGCCCGGCGGGCGCGGGCCAGGAGCGTGGCTGACGCGGGAAGGAGGGGCAGTGGCAGAGGAGCGCAACGCGGCCGTGGTACGCCGTGCGATCGAGGAGGTCTGGACCCGAGGGCAGCTCGAGGTGGCCGACCTCCTCTTCGCGCCGACCTACGTCAACCACAGCGGCCTGATCCCCGACTTGGTCCGTGGGCCCGAGGCGATCAAGATCAGCGTCGTCCTCTTCCGCACCGGCTTCCCCACCCTGCGGATCGCAATAGAGCGCCTCGTGGCGGAGGGGGAGCTGGTCGAAGTGCACTGGGCCGCGCACCACACCCCGACCGCGTCGCAGGTCGTCTCGGCCGGAGCCAGTAGGCGCGAGAGGTTCACGGGGACGACGCTGAGCCGCCTGGCGGAGGGCCAGATCGTTGAGAGCTGGACCACGTGGGATAGACAGGGCGTGCTGCAAGAACTCGGGATTGTCCACCCTACCACGCCCACCGACGCACCACCTGGAAGTACCTGAACGCAGCGGCATCCCTTGTGAGAGGTTGCGTCCGGCACTAGTGCTCCGTTCCTCAATGGAGACTGCTATGAGACCGAGACGGGGCATGCTGTGGGAGCGTTCTTATTCCCTCAGCAGTGGGCGGATTCGTTGTTAACTCGTGTTGAGGAACGGAGCACTAGTGCCTACCCGCAGGTGCGTGGGATCCAGCCACTGCACGATGCGGCATTTCGGACAGCGCACCAGCGCCGGAAGGAATGGGTAGCCCAGCGACTCCGAAGGAAGGGGGCGCCGTGGCCGACCATGGGCGCGACAGTCCTCCAACCGTGTCGTCTGGTGCCAGACGCCCTTGCGCTCATCAAGCCGCCACCCCTCAGGGGGCGCCAGGCGACGCACGGGGGCGCCGACAGGCCCAGGCACTGGGACGGTGGTCGCCACAAGGCCATCGCAGCGGTAGCGATCGTCCGCGTCCCTCCGGCCACAGAGAATATGGCCCGCCTTGCTCAGACGAGCGTAGACCTGCTCCTTCGTCGTTCTCGTCGTCAAGTCGCTGCCTCCGGCACGCCCCCTCTACGAGTGTGGTCACCTGGGTGACCACACTCGTCATGTCCGTCCGACGTTCGTGTTTGCTCAGGCAGGAGAGGAGAGCCGTCGGCCCTCTATCTATGACTTCCACACGACCCAGAGCGGCCAGTGCGCGGTGTTCTGGATGAAGAAGCCATGCACGTTGTCATGGTAGCCGTAGCGGTTAGTGGGATTGATCAGCCACAAAAACGGCCCGCGCTCCATCACCAACTTCTGCACCTGGTCATACAGCTTTGCTCGCGCGGCGGTATCGATGGCGGTTTGCGTCTGGTGGAAGAGACTGATGATTTGGGGATCACGCCAATGCGTGTATGCGGCGTCAGCCCCGCCGTTGGCTGGGTCGATGCTGTAGCTCAGATTCTCATTGGGATCCAGGTTATCACTCGTCCCATAGCCATAGGCCATCTGGTACTGCTCTTTTTGCTGCGTGGCATACTGCGTGCTGGGGTCAAGCGGCTGAATCGTTATCTGAACGCCGATTTGCTTGAGCTCTTGTTGCAAGATGACGGCAATATCACCCCCTACCGTGTCGCCCGAGATGGTCAAGAGGGTCGTCTTGAAGCCCTGGGGATAGCTTGACGCCGCCATGAGTGATTTGGCTTTCGCCAGGTCGTAGGGATAGCCATATTTCCCGGTCCAGAAGTCGATGCCCGGGTCAATCGGCGAGAGCGCGGGCTGGGCGTGTCCGAAGAAGACCGCCTTGACCAGGGCCGCCCGATTGAGTGCGTAATTCATCGCTTGGCGAATCTTGATGTCGCGGAACGGGGCATACTTCTGGTTCAGCGATATGGACATGACGCCGAACTGCGGGGTCGTATCCGCGTGCGATCCAGGCCGCCCGTTGATCGTGCCGATCAGGTTATAGGGGACATCCACCGCCGCGTCGAGTTGTCCCGACTCAAGCTCAAGCATGCGGGTATTGTCATTGGGAAGGAACACCAGCTTGACCGCGTCGAGATAGGGGTATTGAATCCCGTTGGCGTCGTGTTCCCAATAGTAGGGGTTGCGCTTGAGCAGCGTATACTGGCCGGTCAGCCACTGCGCGACATAGAACGGCCCGCTGCCGAGTGGGTGCTTCCCATAGTTAGCACCCTCTTTTAGTACGGCCTTCTTGGACAGGATGGACGCACCCCACAGGGTGATATCGTTGAGGAAGGGCGCCCAGGGTGTC